>CAYSCB010000126.1:0-8121 GCA_964429335.1 uncultured Aquihabitans sp. | reverse complement strand
GGCGTGGTCCTGCTGCGCAACCGGGCGCGATCGGCCAGCGAGCGGGGTCATCAGCTCTGGCCCGCTGCGACCTTCGCCGAGTACCGCCTCGCGCTCCAGGCGCCGCCGGCGTGGGCGGCCGGCGTCGTGGAGGACGGCTACCTGGCACCGGGACCGCTCACCGAGGTCGTCGCGCAGTCCCACA
This sequence comes from uncultured Aquihabitans sp., assembly GCA_964429335.1. Lineage (GTDB taxonomy): Bacteria > Actinomycetota > Acidimicrobiia > Acidimicrobiales > Microtrichaceae > Dermatobacter. Next base: position 7,937 of record CAYSCB010000126.1, on the reverse strand, counting down.
CCTTCGCCGAGCTCGCCGAGGCCTTGCCGCACGGACCGGCACGGAGGCAGGTCGCCCAGGAGCGCGTCCTGCGGGGCGAGGTCGTCGCCTCCGAGGACGCCGGCGAGCTGCCCGGACGACTGCTCGGCTGGGAGCCCGGCTACGAGCTCGCCGAGTACCTGCGCAACGGCGACGCCCGATTCCCCGGGCCACCGACGTCAGCCATGGCCGAACCGGTCCGAGGCCATGCATCTGCACCGGCGTCGGACGCCGCCGACGGCGCTCGGGCCCTCGCGGATGCGGTCCGGCACTGGAGGACGGCCTCGGAGGGAGACGTCACCTCCATCGGAGTGGTCGGCACCGCAGCGGACGCCGTGGCCACGCTGCGCCCCGGTCCGTCGCACTGGGCGGAGGTGTCGGTCGCCGACGCGACCGCTCTGATCGCGTGGGCGGCGGCGTCGGGTGGATCGAGAGGACGCCGCCGAGGCGCCGCGACCGGACGGTTCGAGGCCTGGTGGGTGCTCGCGACGTTGACGGCGCAGGACGACGACTGGCCGACCGATCCGGGACCGGCCGCCGAGGAGCTGCGCTGGTGGATCTGGCAACCGGGAGGCCATGGCGGTGACGCCGCACCCGGATGGGTGTGCCGGCTGGCGGTCGAGGACCCGGTCGACGGCCTCGCCTGGGCGCTGGACGCGACCGACCGCATCCCCGCGGGCCTCATCAACCCAGGAGCAGGAATCGGAGCGACCCCATGACGAGCGGCGACGCCCCCCATGTCCTGGTGACCGACGACGGACCCGTGCGGACGCTGACCCTGAACCGACCGGCCACGCGCAACGCCCTGTCGCTCACGATGCTGGACGCGCTCGGCGACGCGCTCGACGACGTGATGCGATCACCTGCGATCCGCGTGGTCGTGATCACCGGTGACGGCCCCGCGTTCAGCGCTGGTCACGACCTCCGCGAGCTCCACGGCAGCGATGACCCGACGCTCCACCGGCGGATCTTCACGACGTGTTCGACGGTCATGCAGCAGGTCGCCTCGCTCCCCCGACCGGTGATCGCGAAGGTGGCGGGGGTCGCCACCGCTGCCGGCTGCCAGCTCGTCGCCACCTGCGACCTGGCGATCGCGGGTGAGTCCGCGCGCTTCGCCACGCCGGGCGTCGACATCGGTCTGTTCTGCTCGACACCGGCGGTCGCGGTCTCGAGGGCCCTCGCCCCGAAGCACACGATGCAGCTCCTGTTGACCGGCGAGCTGATCAGCGCCGCCGACGCGTTCCGGATGGGCCTCGTCAACGATGTCGTCGCCGACGACGAGCTCGACGCCGCGGTCACGCGCCTGGCGGTGCACATCGCGTCCCGCTCCCCCACGGTCATCGCCGCGGGCAAGGCCGCGTACCGCCGTCAGCTGGGCCTGTCGCTCACCGACGCCTACGAGGTGGCGACCACGGCAATGGTGGAGGGTCTCGCGCGTCCGGAGGCCGACGAGGGCATCGCAGCGTTCCTCGAGAAGCGTCCACCGCTCTGGCCGGGCTGAGGCTCACCCGCCGGGCGGGCCGAGCACACGCTGCAGCGCAGCGTTGGAGAACACACCGAGCGGATCCATGCGCACCCGCAGCTCCTGGAAGTCGTCCCAGCCGGGGTACAGCGGTGCGAGGTCCGTCGCGGTGCGCCAGTGCAGCTTGCCCCAGTGCGGTCGACCGTCCAGGTCCGCCATGATCGCCTCGACCCCACGGAAGTACTCCTCGTAGGCCACGTCGCGGTACATGTGCACGGCGATCCAGCCGGTGTCACGACCCGACGCGGTCGACAGGGTGATGTCGTCGGCCGCGCTCGTGCGGACCTCGACGGGGAACGACACCGGGTAGCCGAGACGCTCCACCAGTCCCCGCACCCGCTGCACGGCCTCGACGGTCGCCTCGAGCGGGACGGCGTACTCCATCTCGACGAAGTGGACCCGGCGCTGCGACGCGAACACCCGGTAGGAACGGTCGTTGAGCTCGACGCGGCCCGACGACGGGATCCTCCGCGCCAACTCGGTGCCGAGGCGTGGCCGCCATCGGCCCACCCTGTTGGCGAGACCGAACCAGGCGTTGTCGCACAGCTCCTCGTTCACGAACCGCACCCTCCGGGGAAGCGGACGGAGCGGATCGTGGTTGCGACGCTGACGCTTCGTGATCGACCACCGGGTGCCGGGCACCCAGAAGAGCTCGAAGTGGTCGTTGTCACGGATGAGCTCGCCGAAGCGTTCGAGGACCTCGTCGAGCGGTCTCGGCTCCTGCACCGCGTGCAGGTGGAACGCCGGTGAGACCTGCAGCGTCAGCGTCGAGACGATCCCCAGGGCACCGAGACCGACACGGGCCGCTCGCCACAGGTCCGCACCGGTGGTCGAGTCGATCTCGTGGACCGATCCGGTCCCGTCGACCACACGCATCCCGACGATCGCCGATGACAGGTTGGCGAAGTGGCGACCGGTGCCGTGGGTTCCGGTCTGGGTTGCGCCCGCAACGGTCTGGGTGTCGATGTCGCCGAGGTTCGTGAGGGCGAGGCCGCGTGCCCACAACGCCTCGGACAGGACACCGAGGCGGACGCCCGCCTGGGTGACGACGGTGCAGGCATCACGGTCGAAGGCCAGGATCCGGTCGTAGTCCGACAGGTCGACCAGCACCGAGTCGCCGAGGGCGATGTCGCTGAAGCTGTGTCCGGCGCCGACGGCGTGCACACGCCCGCCGGCGGCCGCGACGTCCGCGACGATCCGGCACAGCTCCGGTTCGCTGGTCGGACGCAGCACCTCGGCGCGACAGGACTGGTTGCCCGCCCAGTTGCGCCAGGTGTGCACCGGCCGTCGCCGGTCAGCGGTTCTGCAGCGCCTCGATCAGCTTGGGCAGGACCTTGTGCACGTCACCCACGATGCCCAGGTCGGCCACCGAGAAGATCGGGGCTTCGGCGTCCTTGTTGATCGCGATGATGTTCTTCGAGCCCTTCATCCCGACCAGGTGCTGGGTGGCACCCGAGATGCCGGCAGCGATGTAGATGCTCGGCTTGACGACCTTGCCGGTCTGGCCGACCTGGTAGGAGTAGGGCACCCAGCCGGCGTCGACGATGGCACGGGACGCACCCGGCGCGCCGCCGAGCTGCTTGGCGAGGGTCTCGATCATCTCGAAGGAGTCCTTCTCGCCGAGGCCACGGCCACCGGAGATGACGATGTCCGCGTCGTCGAGGCTCGGGCCGGTCTTCTCCTCGACGAAGCGGTTGGTGACGACCGCGGCGCCGGCGGCACCGGTGTCGGGCACCGGAAGCTCCTCGACGGGCGCCGCGCCGCCACCGGTCTCCTCGGCGGTGAAGGACTTGGGACGCACCAGGAAGATCTTCACCTTGTCGCCGGTGAGGGCGGTCGTGACGTCGGTGCTGCCACCGAAGATCGGCTCGACGCCGACCAGCGAGCCGTCACGGTCGACCAGGTCGGTCACGTTCGTGATCACCGGCGCGTCGAGCTTCGCCGACAGGCGCCCGGCGACGTCACGTCCGTCGTAGCTGGTGGCGATGAGGATCGCGTCGGGGCCGTTGCCGGCCTCGATCGCGGCGGCGATGGCGGCGGCCACCGGCACGCCGACGAGCTTGCCGTCGGTCCCTGCGACGTTGAGCACCTTGGACGCGCCGTTGGCGCCGGCGGGACCGGCGAGGTCCGCGCCGGAGGTCGTGACGACCTCGACGGTGCCCGCGAGCTCACGGGCCTTGGCCAGCAGCTCGAGGGTGGTCCCGGACACGTTGGCACCGGCAGCCTCGCCGAACACCCAGATCTTGGACAGAGCCATGTTGTCGTCTCTCTTCTCGTTCTCGTCGTTCCGGTTGCGTCAGTCGTCGGTCGCCGGTCTCAGATGACCTTGAGCTCGGCGAGGAAGTCGACGATCTTCTGGAAGCCCTCGCCGTCGTCCTCGATGATCGTGCCGGCCTCGCGTGCCTCGGCCTGGGCGACGTCGACGATCTCCTGGCCGCTGCCGGCCCAGCCGACCTGGGAGGCGTCGAGTCCGAGATCGGCGACGGTGACCTCGTCGACCGGCTTGGACTTGGCCGCCATGATCCCCTTGAACGAGGGGTAGCGGGGCTCGACGACGCCGGCGGTCACGGAGACCACCGCGGGCAGCGGGCACTCGACGTCGTCGTAGCCGGCCTCGGTCTGGCGCTGCACCTTGGCGGTGCCGCCGTCGATCGTGATCGACTTGGCGAACGTGACCGACGGCAGCCCGAGGAGCCCGGCGATCTGCTCGGGTACGACACCGGTGTAGCCGTCGGAGGACTCCGTGGCGGTGAGGATCAGGTCGGCCTCGCCCGCGCGTCCGATCGCCTTGGCCAGCACCTTCGAGGTGCCGAGCGCGTCGCTGCCCTTGAGGGCGTCGTCGGAGACGAGGACCGCCTTGGCGGCTCCCATGGCGAGGGCGGTGCGGAGACCGCCGACCTCGCTGTTGGGGGCCATGGAGACGAGGGTCACCTCGCCGCCGCCGGCGGCGTCGACCAGCTGGAGCGCCATCTCGACGCCGTAGCTGTCGGACTCGTCCAGGATCAGCTTCCCGTCCCTCTTGAGGGTCTTGGTCTCGGGATCGAGTGCACCGGGCTCCGCCGGGTCGGGGATCTGCTTCACACACACGACGACGTTCATGGGTCGCAGTCTGCCCCGGTGCGCTCCGCGGTCACAAAACCTCGCGAGCCCACGAGGTGGCGCGCCGGATCCCGCGAGACTCACCGGTGTGCACCTGCTGCTGATCGCCAACACGGTCGCCTCGTCGGTCACCGACCGTCGGCTCGGTGAGGTCGAACGCCGGTTGGCCACGGGACACGACCTGGACATCGTCACCACGACGCACCGCGGGCACGCGACGGAGATCGCTGCGGCTGCCGTGTCGCGGGGGATCGGCGCCGTGGTCGTGCTGGGCGGCGACGGCACCCTCAACGAGGCGGCGAACGCGCTCGTCGGGACCGACCGGATCCTCGCCCCCCTCCCGGGAGGTTCCACCAACGTGTTCGCACGGTCGATCGGACTTCCCCGCGACGTCGCCGATGCAGCATCGGTCACCGCAGCGGCCCTGGGCCGCGGGTCGGTGGAACGCATCGGCGTCGGTGAGGTCACAGCGGACGGCGGGCCACCGCGGGCGTTCCTCTGCCACACGGGGATCGGTTGGGACGCTGCGCTCGTCTCCGAGGTCGAACGGCGACGCGAGGGCGCCCGGCGTCGTGCGACGATCCCGCTGTTCACCAGGGCGGGCCTCCACGCCTTCACGAAGGGCTATGACCGACGGAACCCGCAGTTCAGCGTCGGTCCGTTCGCCGACGACCGATCCGACGACGACCGAGTGATCACCGACGGCCGGTTCGCCCTGGTCATGAACAGCGATCCCTACACCTTCCTCGGACGACGCCCGTTCCGGGTGGCGCCGGCCGCGGACCGCCACTCCGGTCTCGCGGTCGTGACGATGAGCAACCTCAACACGCCGACGTTCCTCCGGACGGTGCTGCAGGCGCTCGGAGGTCGAGGCATCCACCCCGGGCGGGGTACGGACGTGCGCTCGGGGATCACCGCGCTCAGCGTCGATCGTCTCGCATCCGCAACAGGCGAGGTCCACTACCAGGTGGACGGCGACCACCTCGGCGCCTTCGAGCACCTGGCGTTCCGGTACCGGCCCGCAGCGCTGGACGTGATCAACCCGTCCGGCGCAGCGCCGTGACGAGGCGACCGGGGGTGTCGGTGATGATGCCGTCCACGCCCCACGCGACGAGCTGCGACCAGCGTTCGGCATCGTTGACGGTCCAGCTGTTGAGCCGGAGTCCGGCGGCGTGGCAGGCGGCGGTCAGCTCCTCGGTGACGAACGGATCCCAGGGGTGGAACGCGTCATGGCCCCCGTCGGCTGCGATGTCGATCGCGTCAGGCTCGGCGGCCAGGTCGAACACGAGGTACCCGGTGAGCAGGGCCGGATCGAGCTCCTTGACCCGCGTGATCGTCGGTAGGTCGAAGCTCGACACCAGGATGCGCTCCCGGACCGCCGCGTCGAGGCGGTGGAGCGCCGCGACGACGTCGTCGACGACGGCGGGACCCCCGGGTCCATCAGCGAGGTCGCCGGGGCTGTTCTTGATCTCGACGTTGATGCCCATGCCCGCGCACGCATCGAGCGCCCCGTCGAGGTCGAGGGTGCCATCGGTCACCTCCTGCCACGGAGTCGACCAGACCGTTCGCCCATCGCGATACCACGCATCGTGGTTGATGATCAGGTGACCGTCGGCACTCGCGCGGACGTCGAGCTCGACCCAGTCGGCACCCTGTTCGGCCGCCAGACGGAAGGCGACAGCTGTGTTCTCGGGCGCGTCAGCTGAAGCGCCACGGTGTGCGATCACGAGAGGTCGTCCCGACTCCGACATTTCCCCGAAACTTTTCCTTTACACGCTCAGTGGTCAGCTGTAGGTTCGACTTTGTTCACGGATTCACAAGTTCCGGCACGGAGCACCGTCCGCCATCCTGCACCAGGTCGGCGACCGACGGGAAACCGACATCCGTCGAACACCAACGCACTGGGGCGAGTCGAAGCACGCGCCCGGGATCATCGACGGAGGACAACGTGGCACTGACCTCGAGCCGCAGCCTGAACCTGGCGACCGACGACTGGCGGACGAACGCCGCATGCAGCGACACCGACCCGTCGCTGTTCTTCCCCGTCGGGACCACCGGACCTGCGCTCGAGCAGATCGCCGCCGCCAAGGCCGTGTGCGACACCTGCGAGGCCAAGGAGCCCTGTCTCCAGTTCGCCCTCAGCACCAACCAGGACTCCGGCGTGTGGGGCGGCACCTCCGAGGAGGAGCGCCGCAAGCTCCGCCGGGCCTGGGTCGCCCGCCAGCGCCAGCAGGCCGTCGCCAGCTGACGCGCCACGCCGGCCGACCCGGCCGCCTACAGACCGACCGAACGGCCTCCCCCCGGTGGAGGCCGTTGCGCGTCCGGCTCGACGCTCGCCACCACGGGCAACGTCAGCTGCACGCGGTTGCCGGGACGCATCGACCCCGGGAGCACGGCGTGCAGCTCCATCTGCCCGCCGAGCTCGTCGACCAGTCCCCGCACGATCGTCATGCCGAGGCTGTTCGAGGTGAGCGGATCGAAGTCCGCCGGGATGCCGGCACCGTCGTCGATGACCGCCAGGCGGAGCACCACCTGGTCGTTCGCCATCACGATGCGGATCCGACCCCGCTCCCCCGGCGCCAGGGTGCCCAGCGGGTAGGCGTGGTCGACGACGTTCTGGAGCAGCTCGGCGGTGACGACCGCGAGCGATGTCGCCTCGGGTGAGGGCAGCTTCCCGGCACCCCCCTCGATCACGAACTCGAGCGGCACGTCCGGCGACGTGAGGCCCTCCTCGACCATCCGGACGAGCGGTCGCACGACATCGCCGAAATCGACGTCATCACCGCTCTCCCTCGACAGGGTCTCGTGCACCAGGGCGATCGAACGGATCCGCCGGACGGACTCCTCGATGGCGGCCTTGGCCGACGGCTCGGTGAGCCGACGACCCTGAAGGCGCAGCAATGACGAGATCGTCTGCAGGTTGTTCTTGACCCGGTGGTGGATCTCCTTGATCGTCGCGTCCTTCGAGACCAGCGCACGGTCCCGCGATCGCATCTCCGACACGTCACGCATCAGCACCACCGCGCCGTCGACGCGGTGGTGCGCCATGAGCGGGATGCACCGCAGCACGACGCTCACGTCGTCGCGCTCGACCTCCTCGACGGTGGGTCGGCCGTTGAAGTAGGCGCGGTACGTCGCGGCCGACTCAGCCCCCAGCCCGCTCAGCAGCTCGCCCTGGAGCCGGCGCCGCACGCCGAGCCGACGCAACGCCGAGACGGCGTTCGGTGAGGCGAACACGATCCGGCCGAGCTCGTCGAGCAGCAGCACGCCGTCACCGACCCGTGGTCCGTCGGTCGCG
>CAYSCB010000125.1:0-8157 GCA_964429335.1 uncultured Aquihabitans sp. | reverse complement strand
TGAAGTAGTCGCCGAAGCTGAAGTTGCCGAGCATCTCGAAGAACGACAGGTGGCGGGGGGATCGCCCGATCGCGTCGAGGTCGTTGTGCTTGCCGCCGGCCCGCACGCACTTCTGCGTCGATGCCGCGCGAGGCGGATCGTACGGGACCGGCTCCTCACCCAGGAAGTAGGGGACGAACGGCATCATCCCCGAGTTGGTGAACATCGGCGCCGACGGATGCGTCGGGATCAGGCCGGCTGAGGGGACGATCGTGTGCCGTCGGGCGGCGAAGAACCCGTCCCACGCGCGCCGCAGGTCGTCTGCGCCCTCGACGTTGACCGCCTGTCGGGGCCGGGGCGCGGACTGCTCGCTCATCAGTGGGTCATCGTACCGGTGGTGGAAGCTTCGCCGGTCGTGACCACAACGGGTGACGGACCCCGGGACCCGTCCGCTACCAGCTCGCTGGACGGGTCGGCCGGTCAGGACGTGCTGCGGTCGGCCAGCGAGGCTCTTCACGGACGGTCCGGCGACGATCGTCGCGCCGGGAGAGGAGCTCGTCCTCCCGTTCACGCATGGCCGCCCTGCCCTCGACGACAGCGCCGGCCACCGTGCGCCCCACCTGTTGCGAGACCTTGCGGGCCTGGTTGCCAGCCGTCACGACGATGTGGTCCGGCCCCATCGCGTCGATCCGTCGACGGATCTTCTGCTGGGCCCACACGACACCGGTCGCTCCTGCCGCCGCTCCGATGCCGAACCAGGTCACCCGCTTGAACACGCGCCCATTCTGGCCCATCGGAGCGACGCGTTCACGGTTCGTCGTGTCGTGAGCGGAGCCGGCGAGCGGCGCGCCTCGTTCCGGAGGCGAGTGCGACGGTCTTGATCACCGGCGAGGTGAGCGCCCGGTAGGTGACCTCGGTGGCGGTGTCGACGCGTCCACCGATCGCGCTGGCCACGTCGACGAGCGCCTCGACCTCGTCGACCTGTCGGCTGGCCCGGGCCACCGCGTCGTGGAGCTCACGCATGGCATCCTCGGCGTCCACGGCGAAGTCCTCGCGGAGCTCGGCCAGCTCCCGCAGCGAGGCGTCCAACTCCCGTCGGGACGCCTCGACGTCGTCGGCCAGCCGCCGGAGCCGCATCGTGGTGGCGGTGAGCGCGACGGCCGCGCCGAGGGCGACGACTCCGAGCAGGATCACCACCACGTCCAGCGTGCTCATCGCCCACCAGTCTGGTCCTGACCCGGAGCAGTGGTCGGGATCCCACCCCGACGCTCGCGCCAACGGGTGACGAGTCGCTCCTCCGCGCCCTCGCCGCCGGGTTCGTAGTAGCGGCGTCCGACCAGCGGGTCCGGCAGGTACTGCTGGTCGACCCAGCGTCCGGGGTGCTCGTGCGGGTACCGGTAGCCGCGTCCGTGGCCGAGCGTGGCCGCACCTCGGTAGGACGCATCGCGGAGGTGCGACGGCACCTCCCCCACGGCGCCGTCGCGGACATCGGCGATGGCCCGGTCGAGGCCGGCGTATGCCGTGTTCGACTTCGGCGCCAGCGCGAGGTGCACCGTCGCCTGCGCCAGGTTGATCCGCGCCTCGGGGAGGCCGACGAACTCGACCGCCCGTGCTGCGGCGTCAGCGATGACGATCGCGAGCGGATCGGCCATGCCGATGTCCTCCGATGCCGAGATGACGAGTCGTCGGGCGATGAAGCGCGCGTCCTCACCCGCTTCGAGCATCCGCGCGAGCCAGTGCAGCGCAGCGTCGGGGTCCGAGCCGCGGATCGACTTGATGAACGCTGAGACCACGTCGTAGTGGTCGTCGCGGCCGTAGCGGACCGGCGACGCTCCGAGCGCCCCCTCTGCATCGGTGAGCGTCAGGTGGGTCGTGGTCGACCCGGTGGAGCGCGAGCGGGCGACTGCCAGCGCGAGGGCCACCTCCAGGCTGGTGAGGAGATGCCGTCCGTCACCACCGCAGCGCTCGACGAGGTGCGCCAGCGCATCCTCCTCCGCAGTGGCGCCCTCGATGGCGAGACCACGCCGTGTGAGCTCGGCGAGCGCGTCGGCGTCGAGCGGTACGAGCCGGAACAGCGTCGAACGGCTCATCAGCGGCGGGTTGACCTCGAAGTACGGGTTCTCGGTCGTCGCACCGATCAGGACCAGCAGCCCGGTCTCGACCGACGGCAGCAGCGCGTCCTGCTGCGCCTTGGTGAAGCGGTGGATCTCGTCGAGGAACAGGATCGTCCCCTGCCCGTTCGCACCGAGACGGTGCTCGGCCGCGGCCGCGACCTCACGGATGTCCTTGACCGTCGCGGTGACCGCGGAGAGCGGCACGAACGCCTTGGACGACGCCTGCGCGATCAGCCGGGCGATCGTGGTCTTGCCCGTCCCCGGCGGTCCCCAGAGGATGACCGACGACAACCGGTCGGCATCGACGAGCGCGCGGAGCGGTTTGTCCGGCCCGAGCAGGTGGTCCTGGCCGACGACCTCGTCGAGGGTCCGCGGACGCAGCCGGTCCGCGAGCGGTCCACGTGCTGCGAGGCGCTCCTCGGCGGCAGCTGCGAAGAGGTCGTCGGCCATCGCGCTCCGACGCTACCCGTGGGCGCCCACCAGCACGCCGGGCCAGACACCGTCGAACAGGGCGGTCACCGCGTCGAGGGTGGCGTAGCTGTTCGGGCTGTGGTCAGACGCCTGGTAGGAGAACGCGCCACGGTCCGCCTCGGCCGCGGTGTCGCCGAGCTGGAACGAGCGCAACGCCGCGTACGCCGACTCGTCGGGGTCGTGGCCGAGCGCCTTCAGCGCCGCGATGACGAGACCGGTGGAGTTGGCGTCCGACGGCGTGGTCGCTCCGGCGGGGAACGCTCCCCATCCGCCGTCGTCGCCCCGGACCGACGTCAACCACGTCGACGGGTCCACCGGAGCGGTCGCGCCGACAGCGGTGAGCCCGAGGGCCGCCATCGCCGAGCCGTTGGAGTCCTTGAAGGTCCAGGTCGCCGGATCCTCGATGCAGGACTCTGTGGTCGTCGCACGGTAGGCCATCCAGGCACCGTCGCTGCACTGCTGGTCCCGGAGCCACGCCACGGCGGGCACATCGGCGATGGTCTGGCCGGTCGCCGGGGTGATGCTCGCCGGTCGTGGTGTCACCACCGACAGGGCTGCCAGGGCGAGGCCCTGGCGGTACACGCCGTCGTAGGTCGGGAACTGGACCCCGAAGCGGCCGTCGGGCTGGATCGTCGACTCGAGATCGGCGACCAGGTCGGTGCCGGCGAAGCTGCGCGGGTTCCCACCGGTCGCGACCACCGCGAGGATCACCCGGGCCAGGGTGCCGGGCACGTACGCGGTGCCGTCGTGGATGGCGGAAGGGGCATCGGCTTCGAGTCGGGTGAGGCGGGTCGCCTGCGACGCGGTGCCGATGCCGAGGACCGACAGGTCGGCGATCGCCTGCGCGGCGCTGGTGACATCAGGTGTCGTCGGCGACCACAGTCCAGGGAACCAACCGGCCGGCGTGAACTGGCGGTCGAGCCACGCGCCGGCGGACTGCAGCGACGTCTGGTTGGCCGTCGGTGGCGGTGCGCACGCCGCCACGAGCAGCAGCAACGCCGTCGCGGCGACCACGCCGAGGCGGCCGGGTCTCGTGGTGGTCCTCATCGATGTGCTCCGTTCAGCGTTGCGGGATGGTCTGTCGTGAGATGGTCTGTCGTGGGATGTCCGGTGATCAGGTTCCTGGGTGGTCGTCGGCGTGGACATCAGGCACCGACCCTCGGTGGGGTCGCGGCTCCGTTGGCGAACGCGGCGAAGTGCCAGCCTTCGACCGATCCCGGAGCCGGCGCGGAGACGGCCGCGCCCGTCGGGCTGTAGGCCCACGGAGCACCCACCGACGCCGCCTTCCAGTACGACCAGTAGCCGCCCGTGGTCCAGCAGTACGGGTACCCCTGGGTGGGCAGGCCGTCGATCTGGCAGATCCCTCCGGCGATGGGTCCGGCGTGGTGGGTGAGGCCGACGGCGCTCAACGCCGCGTACCCGTTCGCCTGTGGACCGAGCGCGCGGCGCTGCACGATCCGGTCCTGCAGCGGCGCGAAGTCCACCACGACGCTCACACCTTCGGAGCCGACGCAGCGACCCTCGGTGTAGGTCGCCGGGCCGGGAGCGCATGCCGGCGCCAGGACCACTGCGACGAGGATCGCAGCGGCGGCGAGCGGGGCTCGGGGGAACCTTCGGTCGATCGTCATCGACGTCACCTCTCGTGTCGTCCGCCGGAGATGACCGAGACGGTGCCGACGACGCAGGTGGACGCCGCCGGCGCTCGCCCCCGCAATCCACGACGGGTCCTGTTGAGCGCAGCGGCGCCGGGTGCTCCGACTCGTGGAGGTCGGGACCTCCACCCACGGTTGCGGGACAGCGCCGGATTCTGACCGGCTTCCCCCGAACGTCGCTGTGTGGCGATGACCCTAGCTGCCCTCATCGGTCGGCGACAGCCCGCTGACCGACAGCACCCACCGACCTTGTAGCTGCACCCTTGTAGCTGGTCGTCGCCGGTCGGGCGTCAGGTCGTCGGCGGCAGGAGGCGCAGACCCAGCTCCGACAGGTGCCCACCGTCGATCGCCGTCGGCGCCTTCGTCAACGGGTCGGTACCGGTCTGCGTCTTCGGGTAGGCGATGACCTCGCGGATGTTCTCCTCGCCGAGCAGGAGGGCGACGAGCCGATCGATGCCGAACGCGAACCCGGCGTGCGGCGGTGCGCCGTAGCGGAACGCGTCGAGCAGGAAGCCGAACTTGGCGTTCGCTTCCTCCTCGGCGATGCCGAGGAGGCCGAAGATCCGCTGCTGGATCGTCGGCCGGTGGATCCGCACGCTGCCCGAGCCGAGCTCCCAGCCGTTGAGGACCAGGTCGTAGGCCTGGGAGCGCACCCGCAGCAGCGCCTCGCCATCGCCGTCGAGCAGCTCGAGGTCATCGTCGTGGGGCATCGTGAACGGGTGATGTGCCGGCACCGGACGGCCGGTCACGTCGTCGATCGACTCGAACAGCGGGAAGTCGACGATCCACAGGAACCGCAGTCCCCCTTCTCCCACCGGCGGACGGGCGAGCTCGAGGCGGAGCAGCCCGAGGATGTGGCAGGTGGTGGCCCAGTCGTCCGCGACGAGGAACAGCACGTCGCCCACTTCGGCGCCGAGCCGCTCGGCGATCCCGGCGAGCTCGGCCTCGCTGAGGAACTTCGCGATCGGTGAGCTCAGGGTCACGCCCCCGCCGTCGCCCTCCTCGACACGCATCCACACCAGACCCTTCGCTCCCCAGCGCTTCGCTGTGTCGGTCAGGTCGTCCAGCCGACTGCGGGTGGTCGCTGCGGACGCGCCCGGGTGGCGGATCCCCTTGATCGACGGGGCCCGGAACGCGTTGAAGCCCGTCTCTGCGAAGACGTCGGTGAGCTCGACGAGCTCCAGGGCGAAGCGGACATCGGGCTTGTCGGAGCCGTAGCGGTCCATCGCCTCGTGCCACGTCATCCGCTCGATCGATCCGACGCCGTGCCCGGTCACCGCCCGGGTCGCAGCGTCGACGGCAGCGGCGATGGCGACCAGGACGTCCTCCTGGCCGGCGAAGCTCATCTCGGCGTCGAGCTGCGTGAACTCGAACTGCCGGTCGGCACGGAGGTCCTCGTCGCGGAAGCAGCGGGCGATCTGGTAGTAGCGGTCGACGCCACCGACCATGCAGAGCTGCTTGAACAGCTGCGGGCTCTGCGGCAGTGCGTAGAAGGTGCCGGGTCGGTGCCGTGACGGAACCACGAAGTCCCGCGCCCCCTCCGGCGTCGAGGCGATCAGCATCGGTGTCTCGACCTCGACGAAACCCTGGTCGTCCATCGCCCGACGGAGCGCAGCGTTGACCGTCGCCCTGGTCCGCAGGTTGCGCTGCATGGCGTCACGCCGCAGGTCGACGTAGCGGTGCCGGAGCCTGACGGTCTCGTCGACCTCCGCTGCACGGTCATCCAGCGGGAACGGTGGCGGCTCCGCCGCGGAGAGGATCTCGACGGTGCAGTCGCCGAGCTCGACCTCACCGGTGGCGAGCGCCGGGTTGACCGTCCCCTCGGGGCGGGGACGGACGGTGCCGGTGATCCGCAGCACGTACTCGCTGCGCAGGTCGTGCGCGCCGTCGACCACGCACTGCAACAGGCCCGTGTGGTCACGCAGATCGATGAACGCGAGGTGTTCGCCGTGCTCGCGGCGTCGCGCCACCCAACCGCACACGGACACGCTCTCCCCCACGTGGCTCGTGCGCAGCTCGCCGCACATGTGGGTGCGCAGGGCGGTCGCAGCGGATCCCGAAGTCGTGCTCACAAGTGGTTCCTCAGATCGTCGATCAACTTCTCACGGGCGACCCGGCGCTGGCCGGCATCACCACGGAGGTCCCGAACGGTCACCTCGCCGGCGGCGAGCTCGTCGCTGCCGACGAGCACCGCGAAGCGTGCCCCGGAGCGGTCAGCCGCCTTCATCTGGGCCTTCATCGAGCCGCCGCCGAAGCGTCGGTCAGCCGACACCCCGGCGCCGCGCAGCTCGTGGGTGATGTCCCGTGCCGCCTCGCCGCCGACCAGGTCGACGACGAACGCGTCCATCGTCAGCTCGGGCGCCGGGAACACCTCTTCGGCGTCGCAGGCCAACAGGATGCGGTCGACGCCGAGCGCGAAGCCGATCCCGTCGGTGGGTGGGCCGCCCAGGTCCTCGGCCAGCCGGTCGTACCGTCCGCCACCGCCGACGGCGTTCTGGGCGGCGTCGAGGGCGTCGGCGACGTACTCGAACGTCGTGCGCCGGTAGTAGTCGAGCCCGCGGACCAACCGGTCCTCGATCGTGTACGGGATGCCGAGGGCGTCCAACCCGTCACGCACCCGCTCGAAGTGCTCCGCTGCAGCGTCGGAGAGGTGCTCGGCCACCGTCGGTGCATCGGCGACCACGGCCCGGTCCTGCGGCCGCTTCGAGTCGAGGACGCGCAGCGGGTTGCGATCGAGGGTCTCGAGCGCCTGCTCGGACAGCTCGTCACGCCGCGCCTCGAGGTAGGAGCGGACGGCGTCGGTGTGACGGGCACGGTCGGCGTGCTCGCCGAGGGTGTTCAACAACAGGCGGACATGACGCAGGCCGAGACGCTCGTAGAACCGCCAACCGAGCGCGATGACCTCCACGTCGAGGTCCGCGTCGTCGACGCCCAGCACCTCGACGCCGACCTGGTCGAAGCTGCGGTAGCGCCCCTTCTGCGGGCGTTCGTGGCGGAAGTTCGACCCGGAGTACCACACCTTCCACGGCACCGGCGGCGAGTGCTGCACGAACGCACGGACGGTGCCGGCGGTCATCTCGGGTCGCAGCGCGATGCGGGTGCCGTCCTTGTCGGCGAAGTCGTACATCTCCTTCGTGACGACGTCGGTCGCCTCACCGACCCGGAGGAACACCCCCAGGTCCTCGACGAGGGGCATGACGAGCTCACGGTACCCGGCCGCCTTGACCACCTCGGCGAAGGCGTCGACCAGCCGCCGTCGCCGCGATGACTCCGGTGCCAGCACGTCGCGCATGCCCGTCAGGGCGCGGAAGGGGTGCTGGGCCGGTCCGGTCACGGGCGGCCACGCTACCGGACCACCGGAGCGGCACGGAGCGGCCCGGGAAGACCCGGGCTCGGCAGTTCGGCGACCTCCTGGCAGGCCATGGGCGCCTCGCCCGCGACCTTCGTGCCGACGGGATCGCACTCACCGAGCAGCGTGAGCCGCTCCTTCGCCTCACAGCGGCAGAGGTGGACCTCGGACTGTTCAACGCCGCGGCGCCGAACGCGGTGATCAGCGGGATCAACTTCAAGGATGCGGTCTGTCGCCGCCTGACCGGAACCTCCGCCAAGATCGACAACCACTCGGCCGCCGCCGCTGAGCTGCGGGTCGCTGGCGGATCCGGGCCGTACGGCCCAACGACCAAGCAGTTGGCCCAGGTCCTCGGACGTCTCCTCCAGCTCAAGAACTTGTCGCAGTACGAGGCGCTGGACGTCGCCCGCACCGTGAAGATGGGCGATCAGGATGTCGGTGCCGACACGGATCACGCGCGTCGTTGCACACGAAGAAGGCAAGGGGTGTCCAGTCCTCGGACCCAGGACGATGGCGGATCACGGGGTGCGGTGGAGCCGACGCCTCAGGCGGCTTGGAGGAGGTGGTGGAGCAGGACATCGAGCCCGTAGGC
>CAYSCB010000124.1:0-8172 GCA_964429335.1 uncultured Aquihabitans sp. | reverse complement strand
GCCGTTGACGACGAGGTACCGCGGCCACACACCGGGTGGACAGAACCCCCACTTGATCCCGGCGGGGAACCCGGCGCCACCACGTCCGAGGACGGTGGCGTCCTTGACCATCGTCGACACCTGCGCCGGCGACAGCGCGAGCGCGGCGCGCAGGCCCTCGTAGCCGGCATAGGAGCCGGAGCGGCGGTAGCCGTCGATGGTGTGGCCGTCGGTGACGTCGAAGCGTGACGAGACGCGTGGTTCGATCACGAGCCCGCCTCCGCGTCCCCGGCGGCGGCCGCCGCCTCGGCCTCGTGGCGGGCGATCCACGGCGGCACCGACTGCAGCTCGGGTGGGGTCACGTTCGCCAGGTCCTCCGGCGCGAGGTCCTGGCGGACCTTGCCGAGCACGCCGTGGTCGGGGACCACCTCGGCGAGCGCTCCGGATCGGGCGTCCGCGATGATCCGGTCGAGGTCCTCGGGGGTGACACCGTGGAAGTAGCGGTAGTTGACCTGGATCGCCGGCGCCTCGGTGCACGCGGCGATGCACTCGACGTCCTCCAGGGTGATCAGCCCGTCGGGCGTCGTCGACCCGGCGCGGATGCCGAGGGTCTCCTCCGCGTGGGCCAGCAGCTCCTCGCCGCCGAGCAGCTGGCAGGAGATGTTCGTGCAGATGTTGATGCAGTAGCGGCCGACCGGCTCCAGCTTGAACATCTCGTAGAAGCTGGCCACGCCGAGCACCTGCGCGGAGGTGCAGCCGATCAGCTCACCGATGTGGACCATCGCGTCCTCGGTCAGGTAGCCGTCCTGTTCCTGGGCCAGGTGGCACAGCGGAATCAGGGCCGACTTCGGGCGCGGGTAGCGGGCGATGATCCGGCGGGCCAACGCCTCGTTGTCGGGGGTCAGGCGGGCCATCAGCGGTCCACGTCGCCCATGATCGGATCCACGGAGCTGATGATCGCGACCGTGTCGGCGATCAGCGAGTCCTTCATCAGGTGTGGGAGTGACTGGAGGTTCACGAAGCTCGGGCCTCGGATGTGCATGCGGACCGGACGTGACGACCCGTCCGACACCAGGTAGCAGCCCAGCTCGCCCCGGGGGTTCTCCACCGCGACGTAGACCTCGCCCTCGGGCACCTTGAAGCCCTCGGTGAAGATCTTGAAGTGGTGGATGAGCGCCTCCATCGACTCGTCGATGCGGGCACGCGGCGGCGGGGTCACCTTCTTGTCCTGGATTCGGAAGTCGCCGTCGGGCATCTTGTCCATGCACTGGCGGATGATGCGAATCGACTCCCGCATCTCCCACATGCGGATCGCGTAGCGATCGAACGCGTCGCCGTAGGAACCGACCACGACGTCGAAGTCCACCTCGTCGTAGCGCAGGTACGGCATGTCCCGACGCAGATCCCACGCGTAGCCGGTCGAGCGCAGCAACGGCCCGGTCGCCGCGAGCGCGATCGCCTCCTCGGTGGTGATCACGCCGACGCCCTGGAGCCGCTCACGCCAGATCGGCTGGCCGGTCATCAGCAGGTCGAACTCCTCGAGGCGCGCCGGCAGCGCGTCGAGGATCGGCTCCAGCGCCTCGCGCCAGCCGTCGGGCATGTCGACCGCGACCCCGCCCGGGCGGATGTAGTTGTGGTTCATCCGCAGGCCCGTGACCATCTCGAGGAACCGCAGCAGCTCCTCGCGCTCACGCCAGCCGTAGAGCATCATCGACACCGCACCGATGTCCATGCCGTTGGTGGCCATGAACAGCATGTGGGAGCTGAGCCGGTTGACCTCGCAGATCAGCATGCGGATCCACTGGGCGCGCTCGGGCACCTCGATGCCCAGCAGCGCCTCGGTCGCGAGCGAGAACACCAGCTCGTTCGACAGCGGCGCCGCGTAGTCCATGCGGGTCACGTTGGTGGGGCCCTGGAGGTAGGTCAGCTCCTCGCCGGTCTTCTCCATGCCGGTGTGCAGGTACCCGATCACCGGCTTGGAGCGGGTGATCATCTCACCGTCCATCTCCAGCACGAGGCGCAGCACGCCGTGGGTCGACGGATGCTGCGGCCCCATGTTCATGATCATCCGCTCGCCGACGCCTTCGGCGGTCGGGGGCTGGTAGCCGGAGCGTTCGACCGCTTCGGTCTCCGACAGGTGCAGCGTCGCGCCCTCGGCGTGGAGACGGGCGAGCGCCTCGTCGAGGACGGCGAGATCGAGCTCGGTCCCGGCGGTGGGGGTGACCGGTCCGGTCGTGGTCATGATGCAGCGCCCTTGAACTGGACCGGGATCCGACCGGAGGGGTCGTCCTTGCGGAGGGGATGGCCGTCCCAGTCCTCCGGCAGCAGGATCCGGCTCATGTCGGGATGGCCGTCGAAGCGGATCCCGAACAGGTCGAACGTCTCGCGCTCGTGGTTCGTGACGCCGGGGTGGAGATGGCTCAGCGTCGGTACGACCGTGTCATCGACGGGCACCTGCAGCCGGATGCGGATGCGCCGGTGCTCGAGGTGGTTCAGCAGGTTGACGACGACCTCGAAGCGCTCCGCCGTGACGCCGCTCGGCAACCACCGGCCGGCCGGATGGCCCAGGAAGTCGACGCCGCACAGATCGACGCACATCCAGTAGCCGGCGTGACGCAGACGCTCGACGAGCGCGACGTAGCCGTCACGGTCCGGGTGCAGGACGGTCTGGCCGCGTGAGGTCGTGACCGGGACGTCGAAGAGCATCTCGACCGGCGCAGTCTCCTCAGCTGCGTCGTCGGTCACCTCATCGTCGGCGTCCTCCGCAGCGCCGTCGGCCGGCGCGACGTCCGGCTCCTCGTCGTTCGCGTCGTCGGACGCGTCGTCGGCCATCACTCGTTCCCGGCGGGATCACCGCCGACGATCGCCGGCCGGGGCGGGATCGCCTTGCCGGCGAACTGGCCATCGAGCTGTTCGACCACGACACCCGCCCCTGCGCCGGAGCGTTCGCTACGACGGAGGATCTCGCCGTTCTCGATCAGTCCGTGCAACGTGACCACCGCGTGGATCAGCGTCTCCGGTCCCGGTGGACAGCCCGGTGCGTACACGTCGACCGGAACCACCTGGTCGACGCCCTGGACGATCGCGTAGTTGTTGAACATCCCTCCGGTCGACGCGCACACGCCCATGGAGATGACCCACTTGGGTTCCATCATCTGGTCGTAGATCGTGCGCAGCACCGGAGCCATCTTCTGCGAGACGCGGCCGGCGACGATCATCAGGTCGGCCTGGCGCGGCGACGCCCGGAACACCTCCATGCCGAACCGCGCCATGTCGTAGTGGGCGGCGCCGGCGGCCATCATCTCGAGCGCGCAGCAGGCGAGCCCGAACGTGGCCGGCCACGTGCTCCGACGACGTGCCCAGCGGACGAGGTCCTCCAGGCGTCCGGTCAGGAAGTTGTGCTCCAGACCGGCGAACCCGTCCTCCCGGACGTTCTCGACCAGTCCCATCAGTGCGCCCCGACCGGTACCCGATCCGGCTCTGGTGCGCCGACGTCGACCGACGGAACACGGCCCTCCAGGCCGACGTGACGAACAGTCGACGCGGTCGTCCGCTCCGGGTCCGCCATCAGGCGGGAGCCTCCGCGGTGCTTCGCCGGACCCCAGTCGAGCGCGCCGTTGCTGATGAGGTACAGGAACGACTCGAACACCGCGACCGTGAAGACCCCGATCGCGACGAGTCCGAACCACCCGAGCGCTCCGTACACCTGGGTGAACGGGTAGAAGAAGATGATCTCGATGTCGAACACGATGAAGATCATCGCGATCAGGTAGAAGCGGACCGGGAAGCGCTCGGGCGGATCGGTGACGTCGAGGATGCCGCACTCGTACGGAGCCACCTTCGCCTCGTTCGGACGCCGGGGCACCAGGATCCGCTGGGCCACCAGGCTGATCCCTGCGAAGACCACCGCCAGCACCAGCAGCGCCAGGATCGGCAGGAACTGACCCATCCTCAGCCCACCGACTCCGGGTCGCGGACGGCCGGCAGCGCCTTCGGATCCCATTCCTCACGCGTCCGCTGAGCACGCTTGTCACGACGGTGCAGCATCCAGATGAGCACCACGAAGATGGTCCCGGTGAACAGCGTGAACAGCGCGGACGGCAGGCGGCGGTAGCCGAGGTTGCGCTCCAGGAGCACCGTCACGGTGTCGGCGTTCGTGTCGATCTTGGCCGGAGGCGGCGCCTCACCGGGCGCGGTCGTCTGCGCGACGTTCTTCTGGACCGTCACCGCCGCGTACAGCGGTGGGTTCTTCGGCTCGAACACGGTCTGCACCCGGTGCCAGATCTGCGAGATGGTCGACCGCTCGCCCTTGACGGTCTCGGGTTCTGCTCCGCCCTTGCCCCCGTGGAAGAACACGTCCTTGACGGTGTAGCTCGACGACGACGTGTCGGAGCCGAACGCCTGCTCGGCGATCAGCGTGGCGTCCGACGCCGCTGCAGCATCACCGCGGCGGGCGTCGGTCTCCGGCAGGATCCGCCAACCGTCGAGCTTCGCGTCCAGGCCCGACTTGAGTGCGGGGGCGGCGGTGACGGCCTTGGTGAGCGTCGTGGCGACGAAGCCCTCGCCCTCGTTCTTCTCGATCTGCGCGGCGAGCTTCGGGTTCTTCTTCAGGTAGTCCGCCAGCAGCGTCGCCGAGTCCGGCAGGTCCTCCGACGGCGGCAGCTCGTTGAGAACCTCGGTCTTGGCCCGGTCGGCACGGCTGAAGTTGATCTCCTTGGCCACCCACGACGGGTCCTTGCCACGGAGACCGATGCCGTAGACCCACCACACCGCACCCATCGACGCCATCCAACCGAACAGGCCGGCCATGGCGATGAGGAAGCCGTTGCGGATCCCGGTGTTGGTCGCGAGCAGGATGTAGACGGTGCCGACGAGTACGCCGACGCCGACGAGCACGACGAGGACGCCGCGGATGTGCGGGTCGAACTGGATGGCGGCGAGGAGGGTGTTCATCGGCTCAGTTGCTCCCGGTCGGCGCGGACCGATCGACATCGGCGAAGGTCGGGGACTCGATCGTGCCGGCGAGCGGCGTCTTGACCGTGGAGTCGTTGGAGAGGTTCCGCTCGTAGGTCACGACCGCCCACACCTCCTCCGGTGTGAGCAGGCCTTCCGGACCGAAGTCGGGAACACCCTTGTCGGCGAGTCCGGTATTGCGGTTCACGCCGAAGCCGGGCATCTGCGGGTTGCCCTGCTTGCGGGAGAAGTACAACTTGCCCTCGTCCATGCCGTGCCAGACCAGGTTGAAGTGCTGCTGTTCGGTGGCCTGGGTCTCGACGCCGGTGAGGTCCGGTCCGAACGAGCCGTACTGCAGGCGCAGGAACGGTTGCCAGGCCTGACCGTAGGGCGCGCCCGCGACGTGGCAGCGGGCGCAGGAGTACGAGCCCTGTGCGATCGACTGGTTGTTGAACAGGATCTCGCCGAGTCGGAGCTCATCGGATCGCGACAGCCGGTTCGCGTCGACCGCCTCGACCTTGCCGTTCGGGACAACATCCGCATTCGACGTGCGGACCTCGACCATGCGGTCGTAGAGGCCCGGGTCGATGGCCTTGACCGCGTCGTCGACCTGCTTGCGGATCGCGTCGGGCTTCAGCTGGACCGACCACAGGTACGCGATGAGCTCGTCGATCTGCTGGGTGGTCAGCGGGCCGCCACCGGGCGTTCCCCATGCTGCCATCGGCGTGCCGGGACGCCCCCAGTTCAGGATGTAGCGGACCTGGTCCTCGTCGTAGCGGTACAGGACGTTGTTGAGCGCCGGTGCGTTCCAGGAGACCTGACCGACGAACTGGCCGTTCTGGTCGTTGATGATGAAGGTGGTCACGCCACCGACGCCGGCGCCGCCGTGGCAGGTGACGCACTGGGCACCGGTCTCGTAGAGAGCGAGGCCCCGTTCGATGAACAGCTCGTTGTACGACTCGACGGCGCCCTTCTGCCGTCCCGGCTCGGCGAGCCAGTACAGCGGGAGCACGACGGCGATCACGGCGAGCAGGCCGAGCGCCGAGAACAGCGCCCGGTTGAGCTTGGGCCCCTCGAGCTCGTCGTCGTCGGGGGGTGTCTTGCGGTTGGCCGCCAGCTCGATCTCAGAGCCGACCTCGTCCCGACCGGCTCGCAGGTTCGCGAAGAACCACACGATGAACCCGATCGCCACCACGGCGAGGATCACGAAGCCGAAGGCCCGTTGGGTCGTTGTTGCGACGATCATCTGGTTCCCGTGTGTCTCCTCGTGGCCCGGTCCCGGGGACCGGTCACCGTGCTCCCTCGGTCAGTGCCTGTCAGGTCCGGTCAGTGCTTGGTTGCCGCACCGATGCAGTGCGGGCCTTCCGCCTCCTGGCCGGTGGTGTTCGTTCCGATCGGCGGTCCCTGGATGACTGCGCCGGTGTTGACGATCAGGTTGCCGCCGTTCACCTCGGTGGCGAAGCCGTCCATGCCTCGGGGTGCCGGACCGCCCTTCTTCTCGCCGACCTGGTTGTACTGCGAACCGTGGCACGGGCACTCGAACCACTGGGAGCTCAGGCAGCTCGGCACCCGGCAACCGAGGTGCGGGCACTTCTGGTACAACACCCGCAGACCGGCCTTCATCGAGTTGAGCTCCGCCGGGGGATACACCTGCTCGGCCTTGGGCAGCGCCGAGGCGGGGTACAGCGTGATCCAGAGGCGACCCTCCGGCTTGTAGAGGAACCCCTTGCCCTTCGCGACGTCGGCGGCGAGGTCGCTCACCTTGCCGAGGTTCAGCTTGGAGCCGAAGCCTCCGGTGCTCGACGGCCACAGGAAGCCGATGATCGACGCGCCGAACGCGGCGATCGACAGGCCCATGAGCGCGATCACGCCGCGGTTGAGAAACTGGCGACGCGTGACGTCGTAGGTCTCGGGGTCCGGCGCCACGAACACCGCGGGCGCCGACGCCGTCACCGGCTCGATGTCCACGACGCGACGCTCGAGTGCGACGGAGCGCTCCACATCCCTGCCGGAGGGACCGGCGGCCACCACCTCGGCGGCTTCCCTGCGCGCTGCCCGGTCGCGCTTGACCGACTCCCGAGACAGCGATCCGGTCGCGGCGTCGGTGTCACGACGCCGGGCGGCGCCCGCGAGCGCGACGGCCGCCAGGATCACGAGGACGACGACGGCGAGAACGATGAAGAAGGGGTTCATGTCAGCTCACCCACCGATCACAGGTCGAAGAACACGCCGTCGATCCACGGCAGCGTGAAGTTGAAGCCGGGTCCGCGGAAGAAGGACCCGATGATGACGAGACATGCCCAGAACATGAGGAACACCGTCATCAGCGCCACCGCGAACTTGCGGTCCTCGGGGTGGTTCGACGGGTTCTTGTCCAGGTAGGGCGCAAGGATCAGGATGAAGATGCCCATGCCCGGGATGGTCACGCCGGCGACCATCGGGTGGAACATGGTCAGCAGCTCCTGCAGTCCCAGGAAGTACCAGGGCGCCTTCGACGGGTTCGGCGTCTGGTTCACATTCGCCAGCTCGAGCAGCGGCGCGTTCACGACCCAGGAGAACACCAGGAGGAACACGCTGCACACGAGCGCAGCCACGAACTCCTCGACGAGCAGGTGCGGCCACACGTGGACCTTGTCCTGCGGCTTGGCTTTCACGTCCTGGATGGAACCGGACTTGACGACGGTCAGGAGCCGTTGGGTGTGACCACCCGGCCCTGCTGCGAGCGGTGGTCCGGACGCCGGCACGACGGCTCCGCCACCGGCTGCGGGTGCGGTCGCGACCGCCGTGGCCGTACCACCCGACGCCGCTGCGGCGGGTTCGTCGGCGCCGCCGCCCTTGCGCGACTTCGCCGCCTGCGAGCGGGCGAGCAGGTGCGCGGGGATGCGACTGTCCGACGGTGCGGTGCCACCGGCGTCGCCCTCGGATGCGGCCGCGGGCGCCTCGGGCTCGGGCGTCGAGGCAGCTGCCTTCTCCTTGGCGGCCTGGGCCCGCTTGAGGAGGTGTTCTGGAACCTCGGTCATGCGCTCTCACCCCACGGGCAGGTCGGTTCGGTCGTGACGGTCACGGCGGCAGGCCTCACAGCGGTCCGGAGATGCCGCCATCCTTGCGCACCCGCCAGAAGTGGATGGCCATGAAGATGACGGTGATGAACGGGAAGAACAACACGTGCAGCACGTACCATCGCAGGAGCGTGTCGCTGCCGATCTCGGCGCCGCCGAGCAGCACGAAGCGCACCTGGTT
>CAYSCB010000123.1:0-8223 GCA_964429335.1 uncultured Aquihabitans sp. | reverse complement strand
CTTCGAGATGCTCGGCAACTTCAGCTTCGGCGACTACTTCAAGTCCGAGGCGATCCGCTGGGCCTGGGAGTTCGTCACCGAGGTGCTGGCGATCGACGGCGACCGCATCTGGGTCACCTGCCACATCAGCGACGACGAGGCCGAGCAGATCTGGGTCGACGAAGTCGGATTCCCACCCGAGCGTCTCCAACGGCTCGACAAGGACAACTTCTGGGAGATGGGCGAGACCGGGCCGTGCGGTCCGAGCTCGGAGATCTTCTTCGACTACGGACCGATGCTCGGTCCTGGGGGCGGCCCCGCCAACCCCGAGGCGGAGGACCGCTTCGTCGAGATCTGGAACCTCGTGTTCCAGCAGTACTTCCGCAACTCGGACGGGAGCCTCACCGACCTGCCGACGAAGAACATCGACACGGGTGCCGGACTCGAACGGATCCTCGCTGTGCTGGCCGGGAGCCCGTCGTTGTACGCGGCGGACGTGCTCGCGCACCTCGTCGCCGAGGCCCAGTCCGTCACCGGCCGCCGTCTCGGTGAGGGTGACCTGACCGACATCGCCCTGCGGCTGCTGGCGGACCACACGCGGACCGCGACGTTCCTCGTCGCCGACGGGGTGGTGCCCTCCAACGAGGATCGCGGGTACGTGCTGCGACGCATCATCCGACGGGCGGTGCGCTTCGCCTACATGATCGGCATGGACCGGATGGTCATGGCGCCGCTCGTCGAGCGCTGCATCGACGTCATGGCCGGTGCGTACCCGGATCTCATCGACGGCCGGGACCGCATCCTCGACATGATCACCCGGGAGGAGGACGGCTTCCACCGGACCCTCGCCAGGGGATCGGTGCTCCTCGACGACGCCCTCGACGAGCTCGACGAGGCTGCTCCGCTGGCCGGGTCGGTCGCGTTCGTGCTCCACGACACCTACGGCTTCCCCCTCGAGGTCACCCAGGAGATGGCGGAGCTGCGCGGACACGACGTCGACCTGGCCGGCTTCGATGCCGAGATGGCGATGCAGCGAGAGCGCTCGAGGGCCGCCGCGCGCAGAACCGGCGTCGCGTCGGGTGAGGAAGCCGACGCCGAGCGGGCGTTGCTCGCAGCGACGGGCCCGACGCTGTTCACCGGACGCGAGGAGGAGGTCACGACCGCGACCGTGGTCGCGGTGATCGGCGACTCCGTGTACCTCGACCGGAGCCCCTTCTACGCCGAGTCCGGAGGTCAGGTCGGCGACACGGGAACCATCACGACCGCGACCGGGACGGTGCGGGTCACCGACACCACCTATGCCCTGCCCGGGCTGCACCGCCACACGGTCGAGCCTCTCGACGGTCATGTCGAGGTCGGTCAGGACGCGACCGCGGCGATCGACGGCGACCGTCGCGCTGCGATCAGGCGGAACCACACCGGCACCCACATCCTGCACTGGGCCCTGCGGGAGGTCCTCGGCCCCCATGTGAAGCAGCAGGGGTCCTGGGTCGGTCCCGACCGTCTCCGCTTCGACTTCGCGCACCACGCCGCCCTCGACGACGACGAGATCCGCCGCATCGAAGACCTGGCCAACCGGGAGATCCTCGGCAACGCCACCGTCCGGCACTACGAGACGACCATGGACGAGGCCCGACGGCTCGGCGCCGTGATGTTCTTCGGCGACAAGTACGGCGACGTCGTCCGGGTGCTCGAGGCCGGCCGTCACTCCATCGAGCTGTGCGGCGGGACCCACGTGCACGCGCTTGGCGACATCGGTCCGCTCAAGGTCGTCTCGGAGACCTCGATCGGTTCGAACGTGAGGCGCATCGAAGCCGTCACCGGCACCGGCCCGATCGACCGGCTGCGTGACGCCGAGGAGCGCATCCGTGCGGCAGCCGACCTGCTCGGCGTTCCGACCGAGGACCTGCACGGCGGCATCGAGAAGCGACTCGGTGAGCTGCGCTCGGTGAGGGAGGAGCTCAAGGTGCTCCGCCGGCAGCTCGCGTCGGGCCAGGCCGATGAGCTCGCAGCTGTCGCGATCGACGGGGTGGTCGTCGCCCGTGTGGAGGCCGAGGACCGCGACGAGGTCCGTGATCTGGCCGTCGCGCTGCGGGACCGTCCCGGGATCAGGGCGGTCGTCCTCGGATCGTCCCCCGGGGGCAAGGGGGTTGCGCTCGTGGCAGCGGTACGTCCCGACAGCGGCCTCGACGCCGGGGAGCTCATCGCGGACGCCGCGAGGACCGTCGGTGGTGGCGGGGGGAAGGGAGCGGACTTCGCTGCCGCCGGAGGACGGAGTCCGGAGCACCTCGACGCGGCGCTCGAAGCGGCCCGGGCCGCGGCCGGCATCGACGGCCGGGACGGCTGAGCATCGCTGCATCGTCGACACACCCCGGGATGCGGGCGCTCGGACTCGACCTCGGATCGAAGCGGATCGGCGTCGCCCTGTCGGACTCGAACGGGCGTCTCGCGCTGCCCTACGAGGTCGTGCACCGCAGCGGCGACCGAGACCGGGACCACCGTCGGATCGCTGAGCTGGTGGAGGAGACGGGAGCCGAGGTCGTGGTCGTCGGGATCCCCTATTCGCTCGACGGGGGAACCGGACCGACCGCCAGACGTCACCTGGCGGAGATCCGACGACTCCGTGGCACCCTCGGCGTCCCCGTCAGCACCTACGATGAGCGCCTGACGACGGTCACGGCGGAGCGGGCCCTACGTGAGACCGGGCTCTCCGGACGGGACCGTCGCAAGGTCGTGGACCAGGTGGCCGCGGCCGTGATGCTGCAGAGCTGGCTCGATCACCGGGCCCGACGTGAGGATCCGCCACGTGAGTGATCTACCGGACCCGGACGAGGACGAGTACGTCGTCCTCCCACGTGAGACGCGCGGTGGTCCTCGCCTGCTCGCCGTGTTCGGCTTCGTGCTCGCCGTGTTCGGCGTGATCGTCCTGACCGGTGTGTTCTGGGTCACCCGTCAGGTCCATCCCTCCGGCGGGCAGGGGAGCGTCGTCGCCGAGGTCATCGTCCCGTCCGGTGCCAGCACCGACGAGATCGCTCAGCTGCTGCAGCAGGCCCACGTCATCACGAACGCCCGGCTGTTCCGCTGGTACACGACCTGGAAGTCCGCGGGTCCGTGGAAAGCGGGCCGGTACGTCCAGTTCAGGCGGAACTCCTCGTTCGACGAGGCGATCACCGTGCTCGACAAGGGTCCGGTCCCGATCAACGCCGTGACGGTCCGCATCCCCGAGGGCCGACGTCTCGTCGACGCCCTCGGGGACATCGCGAAGGCCTTCCCGAACCTGAGCGAAGCGCAGCTGCAGGCCACCCTGGCGTCGGGTCAGGTGACCTCGAAGTACAAGCCCGCCGATGTCGCGAACTGGGAGGGGTTCCTCTTCCCGGACACCTACGAGTTCCGTGACGATGCCACGCCGGTGACCATCCTCCAGACGATGGCGACGAAGATGGACAAGGTCCTCGACGAGCTCGGCTACGACAAGGCGCAGTCGCTGCAGGGTCGTACCGCCTACGAGCTCGTCACGATCGCATCCCTGATCGAGAGAGAGACGGGACAACCTGCTGAGGAGCGAGGCAAGATCGCCCGGGTGATCATGAACCGCCTCGATGCCGGTGAGCCGCTCGCGATCGACGCCGCGAACCTGTACGGTCTGGGACGTACGTCGGGCACGTTGACGAAGTCGGACCTCGAGGTGGACTCGCCGTACAACCTCCGCCGCTCGAAGGGCCTCCCACCGACGCCGATCTGCCTTCCCGGGCGAGCATCGCTGCAGGCGGCCATCCAGCCGCCCGCCGGGAGCTGGCGCTACTACGTCCTCACGACGAAGGACCCGCCGGCGCACCTGTTCACCGACTCCTACAAGGAGTTCCAGCGGGCCAAGGCCGATGCGCAGGCACGGGGGGTCTTCTGAAGCCGTCGGGAACGACGCGGGTCGCTGCGGTCATCGGGGACCCGGTCGCGCACTCGTTGTCGCCGGCCATCATGAACGCGGCGTTCGCTGCGGTCGGACTGGACTGGGTGTACGTCGCACTTCCTGTGCCCCGCGGGCAGGCTGCGGTTGCCGTCGCCGGGGCGAGGGCCATGGGGTTGGCGGGTCTGTCGGTGACGATGCCGCACAAGGAGGCGGTGATCCCTGCACTCGACGGTCTCACGTCGGTCGCTGCGACGCTCGGGGCGGTCAACTGCATCGTCCGGGCTCCGCACGACGACGCGCTCCTCATCGGCGACAACACCGATGGCGTCGGCTTCCTGAGGGGTCTCCGGGACGACCTCGACCTCGACGTCGCGGGGATCAGGTGCGTCCTGCTCGGTGCCGGTGGGGCGGGGCGCTCGGTCGCCCACGCACTCGGCGACGCGGCTGCGAGGTCGATCGTGGTGGTGAACCGCGACCCGTCCCGTGGGCAGCACGCGGCGGCGCTCGCCGGACCTGCAGGTACGTTCATCCCCGCGAGCGATGGCGACGCCGTCGCCGATGCGGTGGCCGACGCGGACCTCCTCGTGAACGCGACCCCTCTCGGCATGGGTGGTGCCGACGGGTCGGAACCGGAGACGTCGGCCGCGCTGGCGGTCCCGGCGGATGTCCTGCGCTCAGATCTCGCGGTCGCCGAGCTCGTCTACCACCCGGCGGTGACACCGCTGATGGCGCGAGCCCGGGAGAGCGGAGCGCGAGCCGTGAACGGGCTCTCGATGCTCGTGCACCAGGCAGCGGTCGCGTTCGAGCACTGGACGGCGACCGCCGCACCGCTCGAGGTGATGCGATCCGCCGCACGCGATGCCTCGACCGGGTGATCGCCGAGCGGCATGAGCTGTGTGCGGGCAGCTCTTCCAGGAATTTCTGAACCGCCGGCTCGGATGTGCCGAAGGAACCTGGCAGGAACATTCGCAGGAGGAACGAAGTGGCTCTCCAGGGGACGATCGACGCCTTTCCGATCGCCGACGTGCTGCATCTGCTCGCTGGATCGCACAAGACGGGACGGTTGATCGTCGACGGTGACCGCAGCACGGCGCAGCTGTTCGTCGTCGACGGCTCGCTCACCGACGGCAGCGTCCGTGACGGCACGGTGTCGGACCTGGCTGACGTCGTCGTGGAGCTGCTGCGATATGGCGCAGGATCGTTCCTGTTCGAACCCGGATCGCTTGCTCCACAAGCGGGTCCGGCGACGGACCTCGATGTCGTGCTCGCCGTCGCGTCCGAGCGGCTCGCGGCATGGAGGGAGATCGAGGCGCGCGTGCCCTCGATGGCGCACCGGTTGCGGCTCGTCGAGGTGATCGCCGTTGATGAGGTGCAGATCAGCGGTCGCGACTGGCTGCTGATCGTCGCTGCCGGGCGGGAGACGTCGATCGCTGATGTGGTCGCAGCGAGCGGCGAGTCGCAGATCGAGACGTGTTCGAGGATCGTCGGTCTGGTCGACCGGGGTCTCGTCACGGTGGAGGGGCCGAAGGCGGAGCTGGTGCCGGTCGACGACCGCGTCGCCCCGCACATCGAACCGGAACGTGCTGGCGGACCGGACGTCGACCCGACGGCCGTCGAGGAGGCGCCGGCGTTCGAGGTCGTGCTCATCGAGGACGACCTCGTCGAGGACGTGCTGGTCGAGGACGTGCTGGTCGAGGACGTGCTGGTCGAGGATGTGCTCGTCGAGGATGAGCCGATGGGCGACGTCTTCCCCGATCGCTTCCCGATCGACGACCTCCTCGCTGGCGACGAGGAGGAGGATCCCTGGGTCCAGCTCGAAGCAGCCGCCCGTGAGGAGCGCCTCGCCGCTGCACAGTCGTTCGACAACACGTCGTTCGACGACACGTCGTTCGACGGTGCTTCGGCCCACGACGGCGATCCGGCGGCGGGCTTCACGACGGCGTTCGACGGCAGCGGAGCGTTCACCGATGCACCCTCGGGCATGCCGCGGTCGGCCGACCAGGCCGCCGACTCAGCTGCCGACGAGGTCCTCCGCCAGATGTCGAAGTTGAGTCCGAAGGCCGCCGAGGCCATCGCTGCTGCGTTGGGCTCCACCGGCGAGCCGGTCACCGAGGACACCGTGTTCTGATCCTGTCCGGGTACGCTTCGGAGGAACAGCGCTCCGGAGGTCAGAGCACGTGACAGGAGAATCGGTCGGCGGTGACGACCCGTCGATCCAGTATCGGGTCGACACGACCGACCTCGGATGGGTCCAGACGCCCGACGGTTCGAAGGATCCCGCGATGTTCATCCTCGCCTCCGACTACATCGCGATGACCAGCGTCGACGCGGATCGGATACCGGACTGGTTCCCTCTCAGTTCGGTGACCGGGCTTGACGCGCTCGACGCCCCGATCGACGGCATCCAGACGATCGAGCTGATGATGCGTGACGGCCGACGCATGGTCGCCGGATGGCACGAGGCCTTCTGCGGGCAGGTCGTCGACTCGCTCGTCGCCACGCTCGCGGCCTCGCCAGCCGCGCTGGAGCCGATCGAGCCGGTTGCGTCACCCGAGGTGCCGAGATCACCGGCTCCGCCGCCCGTCGCTGCGCCGCTGCCTCCCGCCGAGGTTCTCCGCGAGGCGACCGAGAGCGGGCCGGCGTCCGAGGGCCGCCCTCTCGACCTGACCGCCGCCGCGCTCGTGCTGGAGGACGTGACCTACCTCGGCGGATATCCGGGGGAGGACAAGAAGCGCAAGGGTTGCACGGCGACCATGACCCGGGAGGACCTCGAGGTGTCCGGTCCCAAGGGGATCCGGTTCCGCATCGCGTGGGAGGTCGTGCGGTCCCTCGAGGCGCAGAACGCCGATGAGGCGCGCTTCCGCATGAACACCAAGATCCACCGCGACGCCACCGCGCTCGTGCTCGAGTGCGATCAGGGGGTCACGCTGCTCCTCGAAGCCCGCGACTGCCCGACCATCCCGCTCCGCGGCGCGATCGCGCAGCTCATCGACGGCCTCCCGGTCGTCGTCGTCTGAGGTGGCGGAGTCGGTCGAGTCCGACGTCGGTCACATCGTCCTGGTCGGCCTGTCGGGCACCGGCAAGAGCACGGTCGCGGCGAACCTGGCGGAACGACTGGGGCGCCCGTCGCTCGACACCGACCGCATGGTCGAACGACGTCGCGGTGCCACGGTGGCCGAGGTGTTCGCACGTGAGGGAGAGGCCGCCTTCCGTGAGGTCGAGTCCGAGGTCCTCGCCGAGGTGCTCGCCGGTCCGGCGTCGGTGATCGCCACCGGTGGCGGAGCGATCCTGGCGGCGGAGAACCGCCGCCTGCTCCGGGAGCGGGCCACGGTGGTCTGGCTTAGAGCCGATCCCGACGAGCTCGAACGCCGCGTGGTCGCCTCGCCGGAGAGTCGCCCGTTGCTGAGAGACGACCCGGCCGCGGCGCTGCGCCGTCTGGCGGTGGAGCGGGACCCGCTCTACCGCGAGGTCGCCGACCTCGTCGTGGACACGACCGCGATCAGCCGGTCCGAGGTCGTCGACGTGGTCGTCGAAGGGATCGGGGAGCAGCGGTGAGCTCCGCAGCGGGATCGGGGTCCGGACCGTTCGTCGTCGTCACCGTGGCACTCGGCGGGGGTCGGGACTACCCGGTGATCATCGGCGACGGCTCTCGACAGGAGCTCGCGGCGCTCGTGCCCCCGACGGCCCGACGCGTGGCGATCGTGACCCAGTCCGGCATCGGCGTCGAGGTGGATCCGGGCAGGGAGCACCGTGTGTTCACGATCGGCGACGGCGAGACGGCGAAGGACCTGGCGACCATCGGGGAGCTCTGCTCGGCGTTCGCCCGTTGGGGTCTGACCCGGGCGGACTGCGTCGTCGGCGTCGGTGGCGGTCTCGTCACCGACGTTTCCGGGTTCGCGGCGTCGGTGTACCACCGTGGTCTGGCGGTCATCCACGTCGCGACGACCCTGCTCGGCCAGATCGACGCCGCGATCGGTGGCAAGACCGGCGTGAACCTGCCGGAGGGCAAGAACCTGGTCGGCACCTACTGGCAACCCCGTGGCGTGCTGTGCGACACCGAGGTGCTGTCCACCCTGCCGCCGGCCGAATGGCGTTGCGGCCTCGGCGAGCTCGCCAAGTACCACTGGTTGGGTGGTGGTCGCCTCGACGACCTGCCCCTTCCGGAACGCGTCGCCGCGTGCGTGCGGATCAAGGCGGAGATCGTCGCGGATGACGAACGCGAGGGTGGTCGACGAGCGCTCCTCAACTACGGCCACACGCTCGCCCACGCGATCGAGACCGTCGGCCGCCACGAGCTGCGCCACGGTGAGGCCGTCGCCGTCGGACTGGTGTTCGCG
>CAYSCB010000122.1:0-8302 GCA_964429335.1 uncultured Aquihabitans sp. | reverse complement strand
CGACAGACGACATCGACCGCATGGTCCGAGACGGAGTGATCGCATGACCGACACCGATCCCGACGTGCCCGCCGAGATCACGGCGCTCATCGGCGTGGCGCAGTACGGACAGGCCGCGGATTTCGACGTCGAGCGCAGCTACACCTACAACACCTGCGCCGCAACCCAGAACGGGAATCCGATCTACTGGGACGACGCCACCGCCGAGGAGATCACGGGCGGCCCGATCGCTCCGCCGACCACGCTGTCGCTGTGGATGCGCCCGCACTGGTGGCAACCCGGCGCCTCCGGCGAGCAGGTGGCGTTGCAGGTGCACTTCGACCTCAAGGTGGCGTTCGGACTGCCCGAGGCGGTGATGACCGACAACACCCTGATCCTGCACGACCCGGTCCGTCCCGGTGACCGCATCTCCAACCAGCAGGTGCTCAAGTCGGTCAGCGGACCCAAGACCACGAAGCTC
This sequence comes from uncultured Aquihabitans sp., assembly GCA_964429335.1. Lineage (GTDB taxonomy): Bacteria > Actinomycetota > Acidimicrobiia > Acidimicrobiales > Microtrichaceae > Dermatobacter. The sequence continues at coordinate 7,842 of CAYSCB010000122.1, read as the reverse complement.
GGCACCGGGCGGTTCTGGGTGATCGACGTCGAGTACCACAACCAGCACGGCGACCTGGTCGGGATCGAGAGCTACACCGGCTTCGGCTATCGCCGCGACGGCGAAGGGAGCGCGGCATGAGCGTGCTGTTCGACGACGTGACCGTCGGGGAGCGGCTCCCAGAGCTCGCGGTCGACGTCACCCCGACGACCGTGGTGCTGGGGGCGATCGCGAGCCGTGACTGGCGACCGATGCACCACGACTACAAGTTCGCGACCGAGCGCAACGGCGTCGCGGACATCTTCCTCAACACACCGAACCAGGCGGCATGGTTCGAGCGCTACGTCACCGATTGGACCGGCCCGTACGGTCGGCTCGGGCGGATGACGTTCCGCATGAGGACCTCGGTGTTCCCCGGCGACCGGATGGTCTTCGGTGCGACGGTCACCTCGACCGGCACCGATGACGTCGGGTGCGGTTGGGTGGATCTCGACGTGACCCTCTCGGTCGATGACCGGGTGGCGACGACGTGTGCCGTGCGGGTGGCCGTGCCCGTCGGCACCGACGACAACCCGTGGCGACGCCGCGGCGACGACTGGAGGCCGTGACATGGCGCTGGATCTCGATTTCACCGAAGAGCAGGACATGCTCCGCGAGATGGTGCGCGGGGTGATCGCCCAGCACGCACCCGGTGAGGTGGTGCGTGCGATGGAGGACGACCCGGTCGGCTACCCGGCCGATCTGTGGGGTCAGTTCGCGGAGCTCGACCTGCTCGGCCTGCTGTTGCCCGAGGAGTTCGGCGGTTCGGGCATGTCGATGCTCGAGGGCGTGATCCTCTACGAGGAGCTCGGTCGATCGCTCGCGCCGACGCCGCACCTGGTGAGCTGCGTGCTGTCGGCGGGCGCCCTCGTCGCCGCCGGTTCCGAGGACCAGCGCGGCGCCTGGCTGCCGGGCATCATCTCCGGCGAGGCGATCCTGACCCCGGCGTGGCTCGAACCCGACAACAGCTTCGGCTCCAGAGGCGTGCAGGTCCGCGCGGTCGCCGACGGCGACGGGTTCACGATCACCGGCGTGAAGCGCCACGTCCTGTTCGCGTCGAGCGCCGCAGCACTCGTCGTGCTCGCCCGCACCGGCGACGACGACGGCGACGTCGACCTGTTCCTGGTTCCGACCGACGCTCCGGGCGTCACGCTCACCCAGCAGATGTCGATCAGCTCCGACACCCAGTACCGCGTCGAGTTCAACGACGTGAGGGTGACCGAGGCGGACCGCATCGGCCCGGCCGGATCGGGCTGGGCGACGTGGTCGACGGTGATGGCCGACGCCATGATCCTCACCGCTGCGCTCGCGGTCGGCGGATCGGAGCACGCGCTCGGGATCACCGTGCAGTACTCGAAAGACCGCGAGCAGTTCGACAAGCCGCTCGGCGCGTTCCAGGCGCTGGCGCACGACATGGCCGATGCCAAGACCGCCGTCGACGGCGCCAGGATGTTGACCTACGAGGCGGCCTGGGCACACGGCAAGGGCGACCCGCTCGACCGGTTGGCACCGATGTCGAAGCTGTTCGCATGCAACACGTACCGGGACCTGACCGCCATGGCGCAGCAGATCTTCGGCGGCGTCGGCTTCACCCTCGAGTACGAGATCCAGCTCTACTTCCGTCGCGCCAAGCAGCTCCAGATCTCCTGGAACGACACCCGGCGCTGCGAGGACCTCATCGCCGCGGCGGTCCTCGACGCGGCCTGACGGGAAGTCAGCCCGCAGCCGGCGGCTTCGGTTCCCTCGGCAGGCCCAGCACCTTCTCGCCGACGATGTTGCGCTGGATCTGCGACGTCCCGCCCCAGATCGTCTCCGACCGTGAGAAGAAGAACGACGACATCATCGGGCTGACCGGGTAGGTGGCCCGACCCTCGGAGCGCATCGCCGCGGGCCAGGAACCGCCGTCGGGACCAGCGGTCGACAGCATCGCCTCAGCCCCCCAGATGTCGAGCGCGAGCTCCATCGCCGCCTTGTGGGTCTCGGACCAGAACATCTTGTTCGTGGCGCCGAGCGTCGCGACGCCCATGTCGCGCTTGCCGGTGACCGTCGCCGTCAGCGACCGCAGACCGTTGATCCGCATGATCTGGACCTTGGTGTAGTACTCCATCAGCCGCTGGCGGATCAGCGGGTCGGAGATCGCACCGTTCTCCGTCGCCTTCTCCACCATCAGCCGGTACTCCTCGGCGAAGCGCCGGTAGCCGGTCGTCGCCGACATGCCCCGCTCGAAGCCGAGCGTGTCGTTCGCGACCTTCCAGCCGTTGTTGACGCCGCCGACGACGTTGTCGATCGGGCAGCGCGCATCGGAGAAGAACACCTCGTTGAACTCGGCGGTGCCGTCGGGTTGCACGATGCCGCGCACCTCGATGCCTGGTTGGTCCATCGGCACCAGCAGGTACGAGATGCCGGCCTGCTTCTTGACGTCCGGGTCGGTGCGGGCCAGCACGAAGCAGTAGTCGGCGAACTGGGCCTGCGTGGTCCACACCTTCTGGCCGTTGATGACCCACTCGTCGCCGTCGGCCACCGCCGTGGTCTTGAGCGACGCGAGGTCGGAGCCGGAGTCGGGCTCGGAGAACCCCTGGCACCACCGCATCGAGCCGTCGAGGATCCGCGGCAGGAAGTACCTCTTCTGCTCCTCGGTGCCGTTCATGAGGATCGTCGGACCGACCAGCGTGTCACCGAAGAAGTCGGCGCGCATCGGCGCCTTCGCACGGGCGAACTCCTCGGCGAGCACCACGCCCTCCATCGTGGAGAGGCCCTTGCCGCCGTACTCAGCGGGCCACGTGGCGCAGATCCAACCGCCGTCGAAGAGCTTCTTCGTCCACTCCTCGTTGAACGCCGCCTTCTGCTCGGAGGTCAGCTCGAACCCCTCGTCGAACCAGCCGTCAGGGAGGTTCTCCTCCAGCCAGGCACGGATCACCGTGCGGAACTCCTCGGCATCAGGCGGGTACGTCAGGTCCATGCCGACAGTCTTGACCAAGCGGTCAAGACCCGCCAGCCGGTCGCCACCGACCGTTCCCGGGACCGTGATCGACACCCGCGCAGCGGAGATCATCGGGATCAGGACGGGGCGGTAGGTTCTGGGTCATGCCCGCTACGGATCCGATCGCGGACCTCGAGGCGAGACTCGCCGAGACCGCAGCGACCCGCTGGACCAACCAGTGGCTCGAGCTCAAGGCCGAGGTCGTCGACACCGGCCTGTGCACCGGCTGTGCCGCCTGCGTCGTCGCCTGCCCGCACGACGTGCTCGGCTACGACCACGTCTCGGGCGGCTACCACCCGTACCACCTGGAGGAGGAGCTCGGCCCCGACGACTGCATCCACGGCCAGAAGGGCTGCACCGCCTGCACCCGGGCGTGTGCACGGTTCCGGCTGTGGGAGGGTCAGGCCGACGACCACCTCTTCGGTCGGCTGCGTCGCCCCGACGAGGTCGCCGGCATCTTCAGCGACGTGCTGCTCACCCGTGCGAGCGACGAGGCGGTCAACGCTGTGGGCCAGGACGGCGGGCTCGTCTCGGCGATCCTGCTGTGGGCCCTCGAACACGACTACATCGACGCTGCGCTCGTGTCGTACCTCGAAGGCGGCGAGGGCGGGGCGGGCAGCTCGTGGCGACCCAGGCCGGGCGTGGCGTCCACGCCGGAGCAGATCCTCGCCGCAGCCGGCAGCCGCTACACCTACTCGGCGAACACCCTCGCCATCGACGAGGCGGTCGAGGCCGGCTTCTCCCGCCTGGCGCTCGTCGGCATGAGCTGCCAGTCCTCCGCCCCGCCGGTCATGTGGTCACGCAAGGTCGGCAAGATCTCCAAGCCGATCGTGTTCAACCTGGGCCTCCTGTGCTCCAAGACCTTCGACGACGCCATCTTCGAGGAGCTGTTCTGGGCCAAGTACGGCCTGGCCCGCCAGCACATGGTGAAGATGAACATCAAGGGCGTGTTCCAGATCTGGATGGACGACGGCGCCTACCACGAGATCAACCTCAAGGAGTGCCACGCCTGGACCCGCGAGGGGTGCCTGTTCTGCCCGGACTTCGCGGCCGAGCACGCTGACATCTCCTGCGGCGGCATCGGCGAGAGCTCCGACTGGACCCTCACGATCGTGCGCACCGACCTCGGCCGGGAGATCATCTCGAGGATGATCGACCAGGGCGTCATCGAGTCCCGGCCCGGCGACTCCGACCCCGGGGCGATCGCCCTCATGCGCAGGCTCGCTGAGAAGTCCCGGGCCCGGTGGCCGACCACCGCGGAGCCGGCTGTCCGGGTCGGTCTCCCGGACCCGAAGCGCAAGCCGCAGCCGGCCGGCTGATCAGCGGGTCTTCTTGCAGCTGTCGATGACGGCCTGGATGTTCTTCGGGACCTTGATCTGACCCGCGTCCTCCTTGGCCTGCTGCTCCTCGAAGGCCTTCGCGTCATCGAAGGGGACCTTCTCGACGAGGCCCTTGTAGACGCAACGGCAGTAGTCCTGCGACGCCTGTGGGCCGCCCTCGTCCTTCGACTGCTCGCTGCAGCCGAACGCGAAGTTCTTCTCGTAGGTGGCGTCGTAGCTCGTCGGCTGGAGCTGCTGGCCGCAGGCTGAAGCGAACACGATCAGCGACGCGACGACCGCGCCGAGCAGGATCGGGTGGAGGGGTCGAAAACGCACGGGGAGCACACCTCGGGGGAGATCTCGGGCCGCTCCACCGTAGTCAACGGTGCCGCCGAGACACATTCGACTCCGGCTCGCAGGCCGCCCAGGCGGCGGTCAGGCCGCGCTCAGGCGACCGTCAGGTCGATCGACTGGAGGGGATCGATGTCGAACATCGTGCCGGCGACACGACCGAGCGTCGTGGTGTCGGTGAGGCCGAGCCCACCCTCCGCCGTCGCCGGTGTCAGCCTGAGTGCCAACGCACCCCAGAGTCCCTTGCGTCCGCGGGGCACCTCCGTCACCGCGCCGAGGTGCTCATCGAGCCAGTGCGTTCCCGCTTCGATGGTGCTGGATGGAGCGGCCATGACAGTCCATCGGCACGCCCGGAGCCGGAGCTGAGAGTCATTTGGCCCAATCTCGACAGGACGGGCCGTTCGGCCCATCCCGGTCAGAGCCCGGCGAGCTCGCGGGTGCGCACGAACACGTCATCGAGCATCTGCTCGGTCAACCTGCCGGTGAACGTGTTCTGCTGGCTCACGTGGTAGCAGCCGACGAGGATCCGACCGTCGGGGAGCTCGACCTCGGCGCCGTGGGCGAACCTCGGTCGCGGCCGGATCGCTGCGCCACCGAACATCCGCAGCGCCTCACCGAAGCCGAACCCACCCAGAGCGACGATCACGCGGACCTCCGACAGGAGCCCGACCTCGGCGTCGATCCACGGCCGGCAGTTGTCGCGCTCCTGCGTCGTCGGTCGGTTCTGCGGTGGCGCGCACTTGACCGGTGCCGTGATGTAGACGCCGGTGAGCTCGAGGCCGTCGTCCCGTGAGGTCGCCGTCGGTTGGTTCGCGTATCCCGCCCGGTGCAACGACCGGTACAGGAAGTCGCCGGAACGATCTCCGGTGAACATCCGGCCGGTCCGGTTCGCACCGTGTGCGGCGGGGGCCAACCCGACGATCAGCACATGGGCGTCCGGGTCACCGAAGCCCGGCACCGGCCGACCCCAGTACTCCTCGTCGCGGAACGCGGCGCGCTTCTCGCGGGCCACCTTCTCGCGCCACTCCACCAGCCGCGGGCAGCGCCGACACTCGATGATCTCCGCGGCGAGCGCCTCCAGAGCATCCACAGGACGAGCATAGGATCCACGTCGATGCCGCCCCGCTCCCCCGGCCGTGCTCCACGGAGATCCCGACGGTCCGCCCCCGCCGACGACGGCACCGCAACGACGGTGCTGCTCGTCCGACACGGCCGGACCCCGACGACCGGATCGGTCCTTCCCGGACGCGCACCGGGGCTGCATCTCTCCGATGACGGGCGGGCGGACGCCGAACGGGCAGCCGAGCGGATCGGGCGACTACCGGTCGAGGCGGTCTACGCCTCGCCCCTCGAGCGGACCCGGGAGACCGCTGCTCCGATCGCCCGCGCCACCGGGCGACGGGTGCGCACCGCGAAGGGCCTGGTCGAATGCGACTTCGGCGAGTGGACCGGATCCGAGCTCGCGGAGCTGCGCCGGCTCGACGTCTGGACCCAGGTCCAGTCGGCACCGTCGACGTTCCGGTTCCCGGCCGGCGAGTCGTTCGCCGACATGGCGCACCGCGTCTGGAGCGAGCTGCAACGACTGACCGCTGCGCACCCCGGTCAGACGATCGTGGCGGTGTCGCACGCCGATCCGATCAAGGCTGCGGTCGCGACAGCGACCGGGGTCCACCTCGACCTGTTCCAGCGGATCGTGATCTCGCCGTGTTCGATCACCATCCTGTCGTTCACTCACAGCGGGCCGATCGTGCTCACGGTGAACTCGACCGGCGATGACCTGAGCGGACTGGCACCTTCATGACCGGACGGTCGTTCCACTTCGACGAGCTCGACTCGTTGATCCCCGCCACCGTCGGCGAGCCCGGCTCCCGGATCTTCTACCTCCAGGCCCGCCGCGGCGACGAGGTCGTGTCGCTGCGGCTGGAGAAGGAGCAGGTCGGCATGCTCGGCCAGTACCTCGGCCAGCTCGCCCAGGCGTTGGGATCCACCGAACCCGAACGCGACGTCACCGGGCTCGTCGAACCGGTGAACGCCGAGTGGGTCGTCGGATCGCTCTCGGTGGGGGCGGACGAGTCGGCCGGTCTGATCTTCGTGACCGCCGAGGAGCTCGTCGCGGATGTGGAGGACGTCGACGAGGAGCCGTTCGATCCCGACGACATCGATGACGACCTCCTCGATCCCGACGTCATCGAGGAGCTCCTCGGCGCACCGGACGCAGCCGAAGCGCACTTCACCCTCCGCCTCGGTCAGGCGCTCGCGTTCGCCGAGCTGGCCATGGACCTGGTCCGTGCCGGTCGACCACCGTGTCAGCTCTGCGGCCGACCGATCGGACCCGAGGGCCACGCATGCCCGCGTTGGAACTGATCGGGTCGTGACCTCCCCCGACGACACCGTCGAGCAGGGAACGCCGTTCGTGTACGACGCGACCGTGGGACCCGGGGATCCCCGTGTGGCCGAGGTCCTGCATCGCGGCGACATCGAGATCCTCGGGGTCATGCCGTGGTCGTCCAACGGCACCTTCCTCGTCGAGGTGACCAGCGGCGAGGAGCACCTGCCGGCCATCTACAAGCCGGAACGGGCCGAACGGCCGCTGTGGGACTTCCCCGGGGGGCTGTGGCGTCGTGAGGTCGCAGCATCGGTGATGTCGGACCACCTCGGCTTCGACCTGGTGCCGACCACCATCCGGCGCGACGACGCACCGATCGGCGTCGGATCGCTCCAGGCGTTCGTCCCGGCCCGCTTCGACGAGCACTACTTCACGCTCCGTGACCGGACGTCGCTGCAACCGACGTTCCGTCGGCTGTGCGCGTTCGACATCGTCATCAACTCGGCTGACCGCAAGGCCGGCCACTGCCTGCTCGACGACACGGGTCGGCTCTGGGCGATCGACAACGGGCTCGCCTTCCACGTCGAGTTGAAGGTGCGCACCGTGATCTGGGACTTCGCCGGCGAACCCGTGCCCGACGAGGTCCTGTGCGGTCTCGACGAGCTCCTCGGAGCTCCTCTCCCGGCAGAGCTCGACACGCTCCTCGACCACGAGGAGCGTGATGCGCTGCGGACCCGTGCCGGTGCGCTGCTCGGTTCGGGCTGCTTCCCCCACGATCCGACCGGGCAACGAGTCCCGTGGCCGATGGTCTGAGGGGCCCGTCGCAGATGCCGCACGAACCGCTGCCA
>CAYSCB010000121.1:0-8308 GCA_964429335.1 uncultured Aquihabitans sp. | reverse complement strand
GCGCGCTCGGAGGGAATCGAACCCCCAACCTTCTGATCCGTAGTCAGATGCTCTATCCAATTGAGCTACGAGCGCTGGTTGGAACCGCTAGAGCCTAGACGGCGTCGTGGAGTCGGCCAAAGGCGTACCGCGTCGTGCGTCCGGCCGATCGCTCAGGGACCTTGTAGTCACTGGTCGGCCAGGTGACGTGGGGGCTACAAGTTCGCCGGGTGACCGGGTGGCCGGGTGGCCGGGTGATTCCTGTACGGGGCGGACGCGTTGGTGGCCGGACCCGAGGGTCCGGCCACCAACGATTGCTGCGAACCGTGACGGGTCGAAGGGGTCAGACCCGCTTCGAGCACACCGGCCAGTGGCCAGGGCCGCCGTTCGCCCAGAGTGCCCGGGTCATGCGGTCCTGGTCATACGGTGCGGCCGCTGCAGGGTCGACACCCCGGAGGTGCGGGTAGAACCGCGCTGCGGTCGAGTTCCAGGTGCTGCGGCTGAACTGGTACGCGCCGCGGTAGGTGCCGTTCCTGCTCACCGAGGAGTAGTTGCCCCCCGACTCGCAGGCACGCAGGCGGGCGAGGCCAGCGTCGCTGATCGCGTTCGCGAAGCGGTCACCGCCGGTGGCTGCACGCTGGGACTCGACATGTGCTGCGACGAGGGCTGCTTCCTCCGGCGTGCACGCCGAGATCACGAACGCGCCGGCCACGGCGATGAGTGCGAGCGCGCGCGTCAACATCTTCTTGTTCATTGGTGTTTCCTCCAGACGAACGTCCCGACGGTCGGGCCGTTCTTCGAGAACAGGGGGGAAGAGGGGTCCTCGTCACAAGCGACGGGTTCGCATCCAGCAGGTCCGGACGGACCATCCCGTTCGCTCCGGCGACGAGGTCACCGATCTTGGTCAGCTGGTGACAGTTGTACGACGATCGTCACGAAAACGCAACACAAAGCATGAGTGACATTCGACATTGCTGATGTCGGAACGCGGAACGGGCGTCGACGAGTTCGCCGACGCCCGTGTTGCGGAGAGGGTGGGATTCGAACCCACGGTGAGGTTGCCCCCACACCTCCTTAGCAGGGAGGCCCGTTCGACCTGGCTCCGGCACCTCTCCAGTTCGGCGTCACTGTAGTGGCTGGATTCATGTCCACCACCTGTCGGGCCGAGCGGTCATCGTCGGATCCTGGGGCCACCGCAGAGGCTGCCCCGGGTGCCGTCCCAGGGGTGGTCAGTACCCGTCGTCGTCGAGGACGACGCGACCCCGGAAGAAGTAGTAGACGCCGGCGGTGTACAGCAGCACGAACGGCATGCCGATGAGCGCCATCACGAACATGACCATGAGCGTCGGTTCAGCCGACGACGCGTTGTGGATCGTGAGGTCGTACGCGCTGTCGATCGACGATGCCAGCATCACGGGGTACAGGCCGGCCGCGACGGTCGCCATCAACAGCCCGATCATGACCGCCGAGGAGAGGAACGCCGACAGGTAGCTCCCGACGACGATCCGTCGCCACGCGACGATCGCTGCGCCGAGGGCGAGAGCGGGGAACACCATCGTCCACGGGCGGTCGCGGAACCGACCCGAGATCTCGTTGTCGAGCAGGAGCGTCCAGGCGACGATTGCCGTCATCAGGACGAAGAACACGACCATCAGGCGCGGCACGAGGTGCTCCACTCGGGCCAGGAGATCGCCCTCGACCTTCAACGTCAGGAAGATCCCGCCGTGCAGCGACAGCATCGCGACGGCGGTCACCCCGAGCGCCAACGAGTACGGGTTGAGCAGGTCCACGAGCGAGATGTCCATGTTCCCGCCGGCGTCGAGGGCGATGCCCCGGACCACGTTGCCGAGCGCGACGCCGAGCAGGAGCGTGATCCCCAGCGACGACGCGAAGAAGAACCAGTCCCAGGTGCGTCGCCAACGTCGGCTCTCGCGCTTGGAGCGGAACTCGATGGCGATCGTCCGCAGGATCAGCACCAGCAGGACGAGCATCATCGCCATGTAGAAGCCGCTGAACAAGGAGGCGTACACGAGCGGGAACGCTGCGAAGAGCGCTCCGCCCGCGACGACGAGCCAGACCTCGTTGCCGTCCCACACCGGGCCGATGCTGTTGAGGACGATCCGTTGCTCACGGTCGTCGCGCGCGACGAACACCGACAGCATCCCGACGCCGAGGTCGAAGCCGTCGAGGATCACGTACCCGGCGATGACCGCGACGTACAGGACGAACCAGACCGTGTCGAGCCACATCCTCAGCGGCTCCCGCTCGAGACCCGGGAGCGGTGTCGGAACGCCTCGGCCCACGTGTCGGGGAGGGTGTCGACGTCGTCCGGGTGGGGTTCGTCGGGAGGACCGGCCTTGATGATGCGATCCAACAGGAACAGGAACATGCCCAACACGATCGTGTAGAGCACGGCGAACATGCCGATGGTGAAGGCGACCTGTCCACCGCTCACGTTGGGGCTGTACGCATCCGCAGTCCGAAGGAGCTGCCACACGATCCACGGCTGGCGACCGAACTCGGCGGTCCACCATCCGGAGAGCGTGGCGATCTGGGTGAGCACGATGGATGCCACGAGCACCCACAACATCCAGCGCTGGTCCCAGAGCTTGCGCTTCCACGCCCACAGCACGCAGGCGACCCCGCCGATCGCGACGAAGAGCATCCCGAGGTTGATCATCACGTGGTACACGTGGAACACCAGTGGAACGTCGGGCCACTCATCGCGGGGGACGTCGTCGAGGCCCTGCACCGTCGTGGAGGTGCTCTGCCCGACCAGCAGGCTCAGCAGGCACGGGACCTGCAGACCCTTCGTCGTCTGCGCGGTGGGGTTCGTCCAGCCGATGATCGTCATCGGCGCGCAGTCCTGCGTCGTGTAGACGCCTTCCATCGCGGCGAGCTTGGCGGGCTGGCGCGTCGCGACCTCCGTCGCCATGTTTGCGCCGAACAACGTCACCTGCAGCACGGCGAGGACCGTGAACAACGGGAGCGCGACCCGGATCATCGTCTTGGCTGGCTCCACGTGTCGACGTCGCAGCAGGTAGAAGGCGGCGACGCTCAACACGAGCGATGCGCCGACCATCCACGACGCGACGAGCGTGTGCCACAGCCGTGGCCCGAACGACGGCGTGAACACGACGTCGCGGAAGCTCGTCATGAACGCCTGGGTGCCGTGGCCCTCGTCGCGCAGCTCGTAGCCCCGCGGCGTCTGCATCCACGAGTTCGCCATGATGATCCACGTCGCGCTGAACGTCGCACCGGCGACGACCATCGTCGTGGCGAACAGCCACAGCCGGTTCCCGAGCCGCTGGCCACCGGCGAGCATCAGGCCGAGGAACCCACCCTCGAGCATGAACGCGAAGATCCCCTCCGCCGCGAGCAGGCTCCCGAAGATGTTGCCGACGTAGCGCGAGTACACCGACCAGTTGGTCCCGAACTGGAACTCCTGGACGATCCCGGTGGCGATGCCCATCGCGAAGATCAGCCCGTAGACCTTCGTCCAGAACATCGAGAGGCGGCGCCACTTCGGGTCGCCGGTGCGGACCGACTGCACCCCGAAGATGATCAGCACCAGGCCGAGCCCGAGCGACATCGGCGGGAAGATGAAGTGGAAGCTGATCGTCAGACCGAACTGGATCCGGTGCAGCACCTCGGCGTTCATCGCCGGCATCCCCTCCCGAACGGGTCGTCAACGCGCATCGGCAACAGCCCGGCCGAGAGTAGCAACGGACCTGCCGTACGCCGCCGATGCAGCGTGCCGGTACCGTCGGGCCGATTCGAGGGGGTCGACGATGAGCAAGCAGATCCGTGGGATCGACGTGTGCCGGGTGAGCGACGGAGCGGGGTTCCGTCTCGCTGACCATCCGACGGACTGGGAGGGTGCCGAGGAGCTGCCCGATGACCTCGTCCTCGCCAGCAGGGAACAGGCGGAGGCGGACCTCGAGACCAACCGAGCCCGGCTGGTCGCCGCACAGGAGAAGCTGTGGGCCAACGACACCTACGGCCTGCTGGTGATCTTCCAGGCGATCGACGCGGCGGGCAAGGACGGCACGATCAAGCACGTGCTCAGCGGGATGAACCCGCAGGGCGTCTCGGTGACGAGCTTCAAGGTGCCGTCCGCCGAGGAGCTCGACCACAACTTCCTCTGGCGCTACGCACGGCGACTCCCGGAACGGGGCCAGTTCGGCGTGTTCAACCGCTCGTACTACGAGGAGGTGCTCGTCGTCCGGGTGCACCCCGAGATCCTGGCGAGCCAGCGACTTCCCGATGGCGTGGAGGGCCCCCACTTCTGGAAGCACCGCTACGACGACATGTGCGCCTTCGAACGCCACCTCGTGCGCAACGGGATCGTGGTCGTGAAGTTCTTCCTCAACCTGTCGAAGGGAGAGCAGCGCAAGCGGTTCCTCGACCGGATCGACACCCCCGACAAGAACTGGAAGTTCTCCGCCGCTGACGTGCGTGAGCGGGAGCACTGGGACGACTACCAGTCGGCGTTCGAGGAGGCGATCAGGGCGACGGCGACGGAGCACGCGCCCTGGTACGTGATCCCGGCGGACCGGAAGTGGCGGATGCGGGCGCTCGTGTCGGACGTCCTCGTCGACGTGATCGACGCGCTGCCGATCGAGACGCCGGTCCTGAGCGACGAGGAGCGTGCCGCACTTGCGGTCGAGCGGGAGCGTCTCGTCGCTGAGACGGACTGAGCAGCGGAGGGAGTGGGATTCGAACCCACGGGACCGTTGCCGGCCCAACGGTTTTCAAGACCGTCGCATTCGTCCGCTCTGCCATCCCTCCCGGGTGTCGAGCCGCGGTGATCGTACCGGCACGCCGCAGCCGTCGAGCTCAGCGGTCGATCTGGGACCGCAGCGAATCCATCCACTCCTGCGCCGCCTGCTGTGCGGCGTCGACACGGGCACGCTCGACCGGACCGCCGTCGCCGGCGGCGGGGTACGAGCCGAGGAACTTCAGGTCGGACTGGGATGCCCGCAGCGACCGGAGGCAGTCGGCGATGACCTCATCCGCGACATGACCGTTGAGCTCGATGAAGAAGCAGTACTCGCCGAGCGACGTCTTGGTCGGGCGGCTCAACAGCAACGTCAGGTTGATCGAACGGGCGGCGAACTCCTGGAGGATCGCGAGCAGCGAACCCGGACGGTCGGAGCGTTGGTACACGACGATCGACGTCTTGTCGTGACCGGTAGGAGCAGGTATGCCCGAGCGGGCGACGACGACGAAGCGGGTGCGGTTCTCGGGATGTGACTCGATGTCGCGGGCGATCGCATCGAGCCCGTAGACCTCCGCCGCGCGGGCGTTGGCGATCGCCGCGACCGTCGGGTCGTCAAGCTGCGCGCACGTCTCGGCAGCTTCGGCGGTCGAGTTCGCAGTCGTGACCTCGACGCTGCCCACGTTGGTGCGGATCCACGATCGGCACTGCGCTGCTGCGACCGGGATCGAGATGATCCGCTTGATCCCGTTGACGGCGGTGCCCGGCTTCGCCAGGAGGTGCAACGACACCGGCTCGACGAGCTCACGCTGGATCATGAGGTCGACGTCGAAGGAGAGCGTGTCGATCGTCGCGTTGACGGTGCCCTCGATCGCGTTCTCGATCGGGACGACGCCGAGGTCCACGTCACCTTCCTGCACGGCGAAGAGCACGTCACCCATCGTCGGCATCGGTACCGGCTCACCGGCGGCGAGGTCGGCCTCGCGATGCAGCGCCTGCTCGGTGAACGTGCCGACCGGACCGAGGAACGCGACGCGACGTGCGCCGTCGGATCGGGTCGTGGTGGGCCGTTCGGACATGATCGGGAGGCTACCGATCCTCCGGCCGCCGTACGATCCGACGATGGTCGACGACACAGGCACGAACCGTTCACATCTCGCCCCGGTCTGGTTCCAGGTGACCGATCTGCAGGTCGCGTCCGGGCAGGGCTGCTGGATCACGACCGTGGACGGGGACCGGTACCTCGACTTCACCTCCGGCATCGCCGTGACCTCGACCGGTCACGCCCACCCGCGCGTCGTCGCTGCGATCGCCGAACAGGCGCAGCGGTTCATCCACGCCCAGGTGAACTGCTACCGCCACGACCTGCTCGAACCGCTCGCCGAGCGGCTCGCCGAGTTGGCACCCGCCGACATCGACACGTTCTTCTTCGCGAACTCCGGCGCCGAGGCGACCGAAGGCGCGGTCAAGTTGGCGAAGCAGGTGACCGGCCGACCCAATGTGATCGTGTTCCAGGGCAGCTTCCACGGTCGGACGCACCTCGCGATGGCGATGACGACGTCGAAGACCGGCTACCGGGCCGGCCACAGCCCGCTGCCGTCAGGTGTGTTCCCGACGCCGTTCCCGCACACCGTGGGCACGGGTCTCGATGAGGAGCAGGCGGTCGCATCAGCGCTCGACGGTGTCCGCCACCTGCTCACGAGCCAGACCGCCCCGGCCGAGACCGCCGCGATGATCATCGAACCGGTGCTCGGCGAGGGCGGCTACCACCCGGTGCCCGACGCGTTCCTCCACGGGCTGCGGGCGATCTGCGACGAGCACGGGATCCTGCTGATCGCGGACGAGGTGCAGTGCGGGTTCGGTCGCACCGGCCGCATGTTCCACGTCGAGGCCTCCGGGGTGCGTCCCGATGTGCTGGTGATGGCGAAGGGGATCGCGTCGGGGTTCCCGATCGCGGCGATCGGCGCACCCGCCGACCTCATGGCCAGGTGGCCGGTCGGCTCCCACGGTGGCACCTACGGCGGCAACCCGATCGGGTGCGCGGCGGCGTTGGCGACGATCGAGGTGCTCACCGCCGACGGCTTCCTCGACAACGTCAACGCCCGCGGCGACCAGTTGCGTTCCGGGCTCCGTGCCCTTGCCTCGACGCATCCGGTGATCGCGGACGTCCGCGGCCCCGGTCTGATGGTGGCGATGGAGCTGCGGGATCCGCACACAGCCGAGCCGGATCCGACGCGAACCACCGCGTTGATCGCCCACTGTCGTGAGGAGTCCAACGTCCTGCTGATGAACGCGGGCACATGGGGCAACGTCATCCGCTTCATGCCCCCGCTCGTGGTGGACGAGGGTGAGATGTCGCTCGCGCTCGATGCCGTCGGGGCGGCGATGTCCGCCGTCGCCTGATCGGACAGCGGTCAGTCCGTCGACGGGCGTGAGCTCCCGTGTCGCCACAGGGCCCGGTAGCTCGGCCACACGAGAGCCGGCTGCACGTAGCCGGCAGCCTCGAGCTCGCGGTGCAGTCGCGGCAGATGCGAGAACGGCACGCCGATGTCGACGTGGTGTGCGAGGTGCCAGCCGGTGTTGAACGGCACAATCCAGAAGCGTGCCCAGATCCCCTGGCGGACGTGATGGGTCGTGAGGCGACGATCGGGTGATGCCTGCATCCCGCCGTGCTCGGCGACGGCGCGCAGGCGGTTGAACACGCGCCACACCGTCATCCACGGCAGCAGCCAGAACACCGGGTAGACCCACCAGTGCCCGAGCCCTACCCACAGGCCGACGAACAGCACCACCTGCCAGCCGAGAATCTTCAGCGCGACGGGTCGGCCCGTCGGTGAGCGGACGGCGAGGAGCAGCACCCGCAGGTTCTTCCACCCGCTGTTGCCGTCGAGGTCACGGGTGAGCTTGCGTCGCCACGACGTCTTCGTGATCGGGTAGCCGGTGTACAGCATGAGGTCGGGTTCGGTCGGACCGAACTCCTCCTTGTGGTGCGCCATGTGGCTGCGCCGGTACAGGTCGAACGGAACGAAGGCGGGGTAGGCGAGCAGCCAGGCGCCGACCCAGTCGTTGATCCGACGGTTCGTGAACAGCAGGCGGTGCGACGCCTCGTGGGCGAGGATCGCGAAGCGGGCCATCGCACGACCCATCAGCGCGAACGCGACGATCCATCCGATCGGGTTGCCCCACCACGCAGCGAGGACCAGCACGGCGACCGACTGCAGCCAGACGCCGCCGACGTGGCCGACGTTGGCGAGGTTCGGGATCCGGTACAGCTCGCTGCGCAGCTCACCGATCGGTCGACCACCCGGCCCGAGTCGGTCCGTCGGCAGGACGTCGGTGAGCGCCTCGCCGGGCGGCAGCATGGTCGCCGGATCGCGGAGCGTCGCGGTCACACCGCGATCTTACGCTGACTGCAACAGGTGTGACAGCAGATGTAAGGGCTGCGGGGTTTCGCGTACCGTGTGCGTGTGGTGACGGGGCGAACCGTGACGGGTGAGACCGTCGACCGGCCGCTCACGGCGCGGTCGGTCCTGGCGTCGACGCTGCTCGGCACGCGACCGCCTCGACTGCCGGTACGCCGGCTCGTCCGCGCAGGTACGCTGTTCGGTC
>CAYSCB010000120.1:0-8365 GCA_964429335.1 uncultured Aquihabitans sp. | reverse complement strand
AGAGGTTCAGCGGATAGGTTCCGCCTTGGGAGACCAGCGGTTTCGCCAGTCGATGAGCTTGGCGGCGAGCAGGAATGTGACGGCGAGAGCGAACGTGGATTCGCGTCGGGTCCGGTCGCGGTCGGTGTTGCGACGGAGTTGACCGAAGTTCGACAGCCACGAGTTCGTGCGTTCAACAGGCCATCGCAGACCCATGGGCTGGTGTGGTGTTGGAGTGTTCTTCGCTGTGCCCCGGGGGCGCTTCTTGGCGATGATCGCGTCGTCGAGAGCGCGTGCGGTGAGCCGGTCACGAGTGGCTCCGGAGTCGTAACCGCGGTCCAACCAGATCGTCTCGACATCGCCGAGGAGGCCGAGCGCGTCGGCCGCATCCAGGGTCGGGGCGAGCAGTACGGAGTCGTTGCGGTTCGCTCCGTCGAGCGCCCAACCGAACGGGATGCCGCGCAGGTCCGTCAGGATCGACCACTTGTGGCCGAGCTTGCCGCGATCGGTCGGGTTCGGGCCCGTTCCCTCGCCCCCAGCGGGGCTCTTGTGCTGGGAGCCGTCCACGGCGACGTCGCTGAGGTCCAACTCGATGATGCGGTCATACGCGGCGATTGCTTCGCGGGCGAGCCGGTCGAACACCCCGGCTGTGATCCATTCGTCGCGGCGGGACCGCACGGTGGTGTCCGACACCTTGTTGCCGCAGAGCCGTTCGGCGTCTTCCCACGAGCACCCGGTCGCGAGGCGTACCAGGATCACCTGGAAGCACAGCCGGTCATCGACACGGGGTCGGTGACAGCCCAACGGGTGGGTCCGGGGAGGGGCAGGGATCAGACCTTTGATCGCTGCCCAGACAACATCGCCGACTTCGGGGTCCAACGCGCGCATGATGGAGGGTGACCTTCCACTCGGTGTGGTTCTTTGGTGCACCCGACAGCAAAATCGGTCAGAGCACTCCACCGGTGGACGGTCACCACCAGATCGCCCAGATCCCCGGAATTGCAGGCCAAACGGCCCCTCCCACCAAACCGCGCGGCCTCTAACCTTCCGGTTGCTGGCATGGCCCGAACGTCACAGCGGCCGGGCCGACTGGGGCGGTACGGTCGGGTCCTGTGGACGAGTTCACCCCCGACCAGCTGAGGGCCGTCGGATTCGACGGCTTCGTTCGCCTCCGAACCCTCCGGCCGGAAGACGTCCCGATGGGTGGCGGCGTCTCCGTAGTGGTCCGGACCGCCGACCACGCGCCGACGTTCTTGCCATCGAGTGGCGCCGGATGGTTCAAGGGTCGAGACCCGTCCGTCGCGATCGAGACATTGACCGACTCGTGGGTCGAGAACTGCCCAGTCCTCTACATCGGCAAGGCGACCAGCCTCCGCCGTCGGCTCCGCGAGTACTCCCGGTTCGGTGCGGGCCACAAGGTCGGGCGCTGGGGAGGCCGATACATCTGGCAGCTCGCCGAGTCCGACGAGTTGCTGGTGGCCTGGCGACCGACTGAGAAACTGCCGCGTGGTGTGGAGAAGGACATGCTCCGCCGATTCGCTGCGCGATACGGACGACGCCCGTTCGCGAATCTCACCGGCTGACAGCCCTGCACATCGCCGGCGCGCGCGGTTTGCTCCCGCCCACCTGCAACTACGTACGGTTCTGCACCTCGCCGAGTAGCTCGTCCATTGGACCAATGGCGACATCGATCGTGTCGGTCGGCCGGTGCCGATAGTGGACTTCGACCATTCGTGTGGTGGTGTAGCCGAGCAGGTCGGCCAGCTCGTGGTTGGGGACTCCGGCGTCCGAGAGCAGGCTGGCTGCGGTGTGGCGCAGGTCGTAGGGGGCGAGGTGCCCGATTCCCGCCCTATTGGCGACCTCCTTGACGAGTCGGCGGAAGTTCGACGGATCGATCGGCGTTCCGGCGGCGGAGGTGAACACGAGGCCCTCCCACTCTCCGGGTCGGCCCCAGTCGGACAGGCTGTACATCTGGTCGGTCCGGTGGCTGCGGAGCGACTCGACGACAACGGCGGGCAGGCCGACGGTTCGGACACTGCTGCGCGTCTTCGCCGACGGTCTGCAGGCCGGGGTTCGTGCCGGGGCGCCCGTCGTGTTCCTTTCGGAGCGCTCGGAGCTTGGCCGCTACGTCGGACTTGGTGCGGCCGACGACCTTGCGGTGCAACCGGCGGCCGTTCGGTCCGGCCCGAGGTCGAGCTGGTCGACCCACCGGTTCCGCTCGGCATCGCGGTAGATGCCGCCGTCGCCACGGCCGCGGCGGTTCACGTGTCACTCCGATGGCCATTCGACGTCCGCATCGCTCGTTCGCCTTCCGTGTCGGAGGCCTCGCCCGTCTCGTGGCTGACGGTTGCGGCGATGCGGTCACCAGCCGACGGGCCCGGTCGCCCGCCGCGAAAGTGACGCTGTTCGGACACTACTGGTCCGCGCTGACAGCCGGCTGGACGGACCAGCGCCGCTCGACAAAGGCGTGCACCGCTTCAACGGGCACCCGCATGACGCTCGCGACGTGCACCACCTCGGGCTCTCCAGCGGCGATGAGCTCATAGGCGAGCGATCGGCCGATGCCGAGCATACGCGCGGCGTCGGGGACTCGCAGGAGGACAGGGGGATGTGTTGGGTCTCGCTTCTCATGCCCTCCCTATGCGCGCGGCGAGGACGCCTGGGGACAAGATCCCCGACGATCACGCCGATGGTCAGGGTGTTGGTAAGGGATGGCCATGCGGTCCCGGATGTGGTCAGGGTCGGCGGTCAGGGATGACCATGCGGCCCCGATGCGCGTCAGGATCGGCGGTCAAGCTGCCGCACGGGCGTCTCCCATGCTGCAACCGCCACCTGCACTCACCGACGGGGTCGGAGGTGCTGGAGGCCGGCGAGCCGTCGTCCATCATCCTCCGCTTGTTGCGCCATTGCGCAACAAGCCAGACAGCCACTCCTGACAACCTCGTGTGGCCACCAGATCGACCATCGTCGCCGGACTCGACAGCCGGTCGATGGGCCCGAATCCGTTCAGGAGCTCGTCGTTGGTCTAATCGGGGCGGGCGGTCCGGGCGTGCTCGCATTGGCGTCCATGTCGCCGTGTGCGCCACGTCCCGACCCACCGGCAAGCTTGTCCCCGCCGGCTCCCCGGACACCCAAAGCGGTGTCCGCGCCCGTCCACCGGTTGGATGACCAGTACCGCTGTCGCCTTCCGAGGTGGAAGCCACGGACGTGGTCAGGGAGTGGGATGTCTGGCTTGTTCCGCAAGCGGAACAGGCGTCACGTCCTACGAGAGCCTGTTCTCGATCTCCCGACCCAAGGGCGACCCCAGCAGCGATGAGGGCTCCCCGAACGCACCCGGACAGCGGATGGTCCTTCGTCGGCGTGATGCCAGGTAGCCCGTCATGGCTGCTGGCCCGTCCGCGTTCGTTTCGGTGGGACATGCATCTCGACGGTTCGCTTCAGGAACGCGTCGAACTTCGGAACGGTGAACGCGGCGTATCCGAACGTAGGCGCAAACAGCAGGCCCTTCTCGATGAGGCGGGCGCGCGTCGGTCCGCACTGCTGTGACGTCCGATCGAGCAGTGCGGCGACGTCTCCCGCTGCCTGTGGATCGCTTCCGAGTTCGGCCATGGCTCGCAAGTAGGCGCGTTCGAGATCCGTCGTCCGGTCCAGACGCACACGGAAGAAGCTGCTGTCGAGCTTGTCCTCGACCACGGCGATGGCCGCTGTCGCGTCGTCGAGTGTGATCTGTGGACCATCGGCGAGGTCCCAGACGGCCTTGCCGAACTCCTGGATGAAGTACGGGTAGCCCTCCGTGTACTGAACGACGAGGTCGGTGGCTTCCGGAGCGAAGTCGACGCCTTGGGCCTGCGCCGGGTCGTCGAGTGCTCGTCGCGCATCGGACTCGCCGAGCCGCCCGATGTCGGGGAACTTGAACAGTCGCTCCGAGTACGACTTCGCCTCGCCCGCGAGTTCAGGGATCTGCGGCAGCCCCGCTGCGACGAGTGTGATCGGCAGAGAGCGTTGCACGCTCCGATGCAACGCCGCGATGAGCGACTCCAGCTGAGCCACGGAGAGGAACTGGATCTCATCCAGGAGGAAGATGACACCGGTGTCGTGCTCTCGTGCCGCCTCGCCCAACGCGACGAACAGGTCGGTGAGGTCAGCCTCCAACATGCCGCTGTCGGCGAGGCCCTCGATGGCTTCGACATCGAGCGCTGCGGATATCCCGCCGTCCGGTGAGAGCGTCAACGAGAACGACCGCAATGCCGCGGCGGCCCGCTGTGCCTTGGCCTTCCACTTGACCCGTGGGGCGATGGCGAACAGCGCCCGCCGGGTCTCTCTCGCCATGATCGTGCGGAACGCCGCGTCGTCGTGCTTCGAAACTTCGAACTCGACGACCGCCCAATCGGCATCCTCTGCCCGCCGCCGGAACTCGTTCAGCAGCACCGTCTTGCCGACACCCCTGAGCCCCGTGATGATCATCGACTGCTCGGCGTAGCCGTCGATCAGCCGGCCGAGCAGCAGCTCGAAAGTCTCGAGCTGATCGTCACGACCGACGAGCACAGGAGGTCGGGCACCTGCGTTCGGTGTGTAGGGGTTCCTTCTGGGATCCACGGCAGCGACCGTAGCAGAGGTATCGGCGGTTTATCCGCTGTTGATAAACCGCCGATACCTCGACAATCTGCTGACGGCCGCCCGGGTGGGGTCAAGTCTCGGAACTGCACGACCACAGCGGTCGGTCCGAGGACGACACTCCGCGCGATCACGTTCGACACGATCGCAACGCCCAGCGCGAGCCCGACCGAGTGGGGGCCGAAGGGGGGCCAAACCCCTCGGGACGCCCCCGGACGCCTGCGCTCAGATTCCCGGAATGCCAACGATCTCGCGACATCAGCGGATGCCCACAGACCCCCGATACCGATTTGCTAGCAGGGGGTCGTGGGTTCGAGTGTCAGCAGATCCGTCCGGTGACGAGCACGGTGTCGATGCCGCGGGGCTTCGAGGAGGTTGTCGAGCGGACAGCGCCGGGGAACTGACCAACTGCCTACTCGGTGCAGCCAAGCGTGGCCGACCAGTCGAACCCGTCGCATACGAAAGCGAGCCGCGAACGATCGCTGTTCACATCGACGCCTCGATGTCAGCGACGGTGATCATCAGATCCAGCGGGTTCGTCGGAGAACGCGAGAGACCGAAGCGCTCGTAGAAACTCGCCGCCCTTGGGTGCAGCGCCGTGACCACAAGCAACCGCACGCCGATCGTCTCGCTTGCGGCGACGGTCAGATCCATCGCGTGGCGGAGTAGTCCGGCGCCCAGGCCGTGGCCTTGAGCGTGCCGGTCGATGGCGAGGCGGCCGAGCAGGATCGCAGGGATCTGCCTGGGCGCCTGACGTCGAGCACGACCAGTCGCCTCCGAGCGGAGTACAGCGAACGCCGAAGCCGAGTGGTAGCCCACGACCCGGACACCGTCAGTCGTGACATAGGTGCGGGAGAATCCGGCGAGCTGGTTGCGCAACCCTCGACGCATGAGCCACTCATCGAGTTCCGGTTCGCCCGAATCGAAGTCGCCGAGCCGATGATCAGCGATCAGCGGCTCGATCGGCGTGAAGCCGCCGCTCACTTCTCGAACGGCGACGGGCGCTCGAACAGCTCGGCGGTCTTGGCGTTGCGCCGACCCTTCCGGGACACACGGCGCTCCAAGGCGTCCCACGTCTCTGCATCGAGCACGACGTGGTCGCGATCAGCCAGTGTCTCCGCAGCGGATGCGCGTGCGGCCTGCACGACGAACTCCGTGATCGACAGGTGGGACGCTTCGGCCGCCGCCCTGATGAGCCCGTCATCGGTAGGCGAGAGCCGCAGGTGCAGTCGCTCATCCCTTGTCTCTGCCTTCGTTGCCATGCCGCGAGTGTACGCACAACCGCCACACATCAACACCCGATACGGTGCCGAGGACAGCGACAGCACCGGCATCGACCCGGCGCTCGGGCCATGCTGGACGAACGGGCCTTGATCTGAGGTCAGCTGGACGTAGCCGTAGTGGTCCCGAGAGCACCACGCCACCGTGGCTGATCAGGTCGACTGGCGTCGGCGTCACCGCATCGACCGCTGTGTGGTCCCCGTTCGGCCGATGGTCATCAGCCAATGCGGACGCTCCGCCAGCGGGCGGTCGGGGACGCTGACGCGATCGACGACTACTGCAGCGCTGTTGTGAACGACGCCCGGGTTCTCGCCCACCATCGCCGCCGGCGATCGAACCGCTCCATTCCGCCGATCTCCGCCCACATCTGGACGAACCCAGGTTCCCCTGCCTCGGCTCGTCGCCGAACGAACTCGCCGCCCCGGGCGATGGACGCGTCCAGGAACTCAATGACTTCCGAGCGACCCTTTGCGTCGAGTCCGTAGGCATCGCACACGACACGCAACCGCCTTGGTCGGTCGGACGGTTGCCAACCCAACGTGGCCGAGCTCACATCGTCGTCAACCGGCACGCACATCCTCGCGAAGGCCGCCACATCGAACGTGCGCCGGCCAGGTGCGGCGAAGTCGAAGTCGAGGAGCGCCACGGCATGGCCGTTGCGAAAGACGACGTTCTCCAGGCATACGTCGTTGTGGCAGATCACCGGCCCGCCGTCAGGGTCGGCCATCTCTGAGCTCCACGTCTTGCCGTCTCTGGCGATACCGACCGACGCGTGGTGTAGACCGCGGATCAGTTCGGTGATCGATCTCAAGGAATCTTCGGTCTGCGCCCATTCTGGAAAAGGAGGGATCGCGACATCTCCGGGGATGAAGTGGAGCCGCTCACGGCCATCGCTCTCGAGTCCCACCGGCACCGGAGCACCCCGGAACCCGTTCGATTCCAGCTCGAACAACAGCTGGTGGATGGAAGCAGAGTGCTGGTTCGACGGTCTCAGCACATGCGATCCGACACGGACCACGGCACCAGCATTCGCGACGCCGCCCTGGAGCAGCTCCTCGTCGTCTTCCACCACGAGATCCTGTCACGACACTGCGCCGGTCGAATGGGGTGCGCTCCGGTGCGGGGCGGGGACACCCGCTCGGTTGACCGATCGTCGCCGGCGACGACGCGCTGCCTGGCAGGCAGGGAAGGCCCGCTCGGCGGGCCGCCTTGGTCTTGAAGGTGCCGAGACTGACCCGTGTCCAGTCGCCGGATCGACGAGCCGTGCTCGCCACCGTCCGCTCGGGAGTCGGTCGATGGCGCCGAGCTGTCGTCGTCGTCCATCTGCCATGACCGGGCATCCTCGTCGTCGGGATCGACCGGCCCGTCCGATCGGTGCGACGTGGATCGCAGGTAGCCGGCTGGGCCGAGCGCCTTCACCTTCGAGGCGAACTCGGCGACCTCATCGAGCTGTCCTCCGTACTCCACCTCAACCTCACCGAGGCGGCGGCAGGCGCGTGCAGCGCCGAGTTGATCAGATTGAGGACGGGGATACGTCGAATCGTCGCTGCATCCGCTGCGAGGACCTCAGCAGCGAGATGGACCCACTGATCGAGCAACAGGTAGAGCTTCCCTCGGGCGTCGGGTGGCCTGCCGAACGCAGTGGCGTGCCAAAGGGGGTGCCAAGGTCCTTCGGACGTCCATGGACGCCGACGGACAGATTGACAGACAGACAGATCCCCGAGATTCCTGGGGTTTCGTGATCTCGGCGGACGCCCGTGGACCCCCGGGCAGACCTGCAAGCAGGGGGTCATGACAAGTCGAACCGGTCTGGAGTGCCGCGCAGACCCGGTAGTCAGCGACCCAGCGACTCCGTTTCGCAAGAGTGGATCGGGGCTACGGTCAGCACCGTGTCGATCGAGCACCCGAACGCCAGCACCTACCGCCAGACGGCCGACGCCTTTCGGGCCGGCGACGTCGACCGGGTCGCTGAGCTCGTTGCCTCCGACGTCATCTGGCACGTCCCCGGATCACACGCCATGGCAGGCGATGTGGTCGGGCGAGACGCAGTGTTGGAATGGCTCGCCGCCCTGTCCGGTCTGGGCTTCTGGCTCAGAGAGGATGATGTGTTCGGCAACGACCAACACGTGTGTGCGATCAGCGTGATGGGTGCTCGGCGACCTGGTGTCGATGTCCAGACCCGCGCCATCAGCGTGTTTCGGTATCGCGACGGGCAACAGGTCGAACGGTGGCTCTACCCCGACGACCAGGCGTCATGGGACCAGATCTTCGACGGCTGAAGGCTCTTTCCGGACGCTCAGGCACTGTTCCATCAGCCGATTCGCCGCTGCTTGGTCTCGGCTCGGTGACGACTGCCGCATCGGCTCGGTTCAGGCCGGCCTCGACGAATCGCTCACCGCACGACCTGGGCTCACAGGGATGTAGAGCGCGAGGCGTTCGTCGCCAGCTCACTCCAGGCTGGCCGAGGCCTTGACATCGCGAAGCGACTTGA
>CAYSCB010000119.1:3833-8394 GCA_964429335.1 uncultured Aquihabitans sp. | reverse complement strand
GATGCCGATCGGCTCGGTCCGACGCCGGTCGAGGCGTTGAGCGACGACGAGCACGCCAAGAACAACCTGCCCGACGTGCTCGCCCGCTGGTCCGACCGCGACGGCACCGAACGCGAACGGGCCCGTACCGAGCAGAGCTTCTGCGTGCCGAAGGCCGACATCGCCGCCAACGACTACGACCTGAGCCTCAACCGGTACAAGGAGGTCGAGGACGAGGAGGTCGAACACCGCGACCCACGCGACATCATCGCCGACATCCGCAAGCTCGAAGACGAGATCCAACAGGGTCTCACCGAGCTCGAGGACATGCTGTGAAGAAGGGCTGGACCGAGGTCGCCCTCGGCGATGTTGCGACGGTCGTCTCGGGCGCGACACCAAAGACGTCGGAACCTGAGTTCTGGGGCGGCGAGATCCCGTGGGTGACGCCGAAGGACCTGAGTGATCTCGATGGAGGAAAGTACCTTGCGGGTACACCTCGGACGTTGACGGCCGAGGGTCTCAAGAGTTGCGCTGCCTCGATGCTGCCTGCCGGGTCAGTCCTCCTGAGTTCACGTGCTCCCATCGGCCTTGTAGCGATCAACCAGATGCCCGTTGCGACCAATCAGGGTTTCAAGAGCCTGGTACCGCGAGCGACGCTTGATCCCTCGTACCTCTACTGGTGGCTGAGGACGCACCGTCGGACCCTTGAGAGTCTCGGACGTGGAGCAACCTTCAAAGAGGTGTCCAAGGCAATCGTGGAAGAGGTCGAGATCCCGCTGCCGCCGTTGGAGGAGCAGAAGCGGATCGCAGCGATCCTCGACAAGGCCGACGAGCTTCTGGCCAAGCGCCGTGCCGCCATCGCCCACCTCGACTCCCTCACCCAAGCCTCGTTCTCTCAGCGATTCCGCGAGCTCATGGCGAACGGCAATCCAGTCGAGTTGGACACGGTGATCGATGCTGATCGCCCAGTTTGCTATGGCATCCTGATGCCCGGGCCGGATCTAGAGGGCGGCCGGCCCTACGTGCGGGTCGTCGACATGCAGGACGGCGGGATCGGTCACGAACAGGTCCGCCGGACATCCCCAGAGATCGATCATCAGTACCGCCGTTCCAGATTGAGCGCTGGCGATCTACTGATGTCGATCCGTGGCCATGTAGGCCGTCTCGCCGTCGTTCCACCTGAGCTCGATGGGGCGAACATCACGCAGGACTCCGCTCGCCTCGCAGTGAGCGGGGCCGACTCGCGCTTCGTGCTCGAGCAGCTGCGTCACCCCATGACCCAGGAGTGGATGCGGCGGAACACCAAGGGTGCAGCGGTGAGGGGGCTCAACATCGGAGACCTTCGCCGAGTACCCATCTTCCTGGCGCCGATGCCGGAACAGGAGGCATTCGCTGCGGTCTGCCGCCAGGTTGATCTGGAGGCGCAGCCGACTCGCGAAGCCGCGAAACGCCAGAACGAACTCACGGCCACCCTCCAATCCCGGGCCTTCCGGGGGGAGCTGTGAAGGTGGCCGTCGGAATGCCTTGCGGTGCTGGCAGAGTGATGGCCGGATGTTCGTCGGGAGGAGGTGATCGCCGTGACCACGGGTGACCACGAGCCCTCCTTGCATGGCCAAGCGCTGCCAGCCAACGAGCTGACCGTCAGCGGACGCCTCGACACGGTCGACGCCCGTGCCGGCCACTTCCGGATCCGCGACGACGTCGGCAACGAGATCCACCTGTTCGACGTCGACAACGCTGCTGATGTGTCGCTCCTTCTCGGACAGCGCGTCGTGGCGACCGCGTTCGGCGAGCGAGACGATCGCGGTCAGCTTCGGCTGATCGACCCGACGATCTGTGCCCAGGTGCTGCCCGCAGAGTGGTCGCTGCCGCAACCAGCCGTCCCGGTCGTAGGCGTGCCGATCGACGACCTGCCTCGGATCGACATCGACGACGACGAGATCGAGGCGTTCCTCGCCGAGATCCGGGGCTGAGCAGTTCTATGTCCGACCGGAACCCGACGACCGTGGTGTCGGCCGATCCCAACGTCGACTCGTTGGCACATCCGGTGGTCGCATGACGGGCACGCCGTTCGACTTCCTGCGGGCTGAGTTCCCGCAGTTACACGAGGAGGCGGTGCGGTCGGGGGAGGCGGCGCTTCGGGATCCTCGGGCGTCGTGTTTCTACGCGCGTCGTGGTGTGGAGCTCGCGGTGCGCTGGGCGTTCGCACACGACCGTGACCTGGGCAAGCCCTACGACTCGACGCTCGGCGCGCACATCAACACGCCGGACTTCAAGCACCTCGTCGGCCAGCAGGTGTACCTGAAGGTCCGAGAGGTCGTGAAGCTCGGCAACCGTGCGGCGCACCACTCGGGGCCGATCTCGGTGCACGAGTCGGTGCCGGCGGTGTCGCACCTGTTCGAGTTCCTGTACTGGTTTGCGCGCACCTACTGCCAGGACAAGCCGCCGGCCGACCTCGTGTTCGACCCGTCGGTGCTCCCGCCGGCTCGTCGCGAACCGCCGGAGCCGTCGACTGCCACGCGGATCCGTGAGCTGGAGGAGGAAGTCGCTGCTGCGGACGTAGCGAAGGAGCGCGCGGCTGAGCTCGCGGCGGCGAACGAGGAGCTCGCTGCGGAGCTGGCACGCCTTCGCAAGGAGGTGGCCGCCGCGAAGCGGGCCGCTGCGACGGTGCCCGACACGCACGACTACTCGGAGTCGAACACCCGCCTGTTCCTGATCGACCTGCTGCTCACCGAGTCCGGTTGGGAGCTGGCCGAGGCACGCGACCGTGAGTTCGAGGTCACCGGGATGCCGAACGACAGCGGGGTCGGTTACGCCGACTACGTGCTGTGGGGCGTCGACGGCAAGCCGTTGGCGGTGATCGAGGCGAAGCGCACCTCTCGCAGCCCGGCCGAGGGCCAGCAGCAGGCCAAGTTGTACGCGGACTGCCTGGAGTCGATGTTCGGCCAGCGGCCGGTCATCTTCTACTCGAACGGCTACGAGACGTGGCTGTGGGACGACGCCGTCGGTGCCCCGCCCCGGCCGGTGCAGGGGTTCCCGACCCGCGAGGAGGCGGAGTTGATGGTCCAGCGACGCACGTCGCGTCGTGACCTGACCGGCATGCACGTCGATGCCGACATCGCCGGTCGCTACTACCAGCAGCGGGCGATCACCCGCATCGCCGAGTCGTTCCAGGTCGACCGGACCCGCAAGGCGCTGCTGGTCATGGCGACCGGGTCGGGCAAGACGCGGACCGTGATCGCTCTGACCGACCTGCTGACGCGAGCGAACTGGGTGAAGCGCGTGCTGTTCCTCGCGGACCGCACCGCGTTGGTGACCCAGGCCGCGAACGCGTTCACAGCGCACCTGCCGGACTCGGCGCCGGTGAACCTCGTGACCGACAAGGGCACCGACGGTCGGGTGTACGTGTCGACCTATCCGACGATGATGAACCTGATCGACGACGTCGACGTCGAAGGCGACGGGCGGCGTCGGTTCGGCCCCAACCACTTCGACCTGGTCGTGATCGACGAGGCGCACCGGTCGGTGTTCCACAAGTACCGGGCGATCTTCGACTACTTCGACTCGCTGCTCGTCGGGCTCACCGCCACACCCAAGGCCGAGATCGAGAAGAACACCTACGACCTGTTCGACCTGGAGACCGGCGTCCCGACCGACGAGTACGGCCTGGAGCAGGCCGTCGCCGACGGGTTCCTCGTCCCGTTCCGGGGTGTGTCGGTGCCGCTTCGGTTCCAGCGCGAAGGCATCCACTACGACGACCTCTCCGAGGAGGAGAAGGAGCAGTGGGACGAACTCGAATGGGACGACGAGGGCGGCGACCCGCCCGACATGGTGTCGGCTGCGGCGCTGAACCAGTGGCTGTTCAACACCGACACCGTCGACAAGGTGCTCGCCCACCTGATGCTCAACGGCGCCAAGGTCGACGGCGGGGACAGGTTGGGCAAGACGATCATCTTCGCCAAGAACCAGGCGCACGCCGAGTTCATCGCCGAGCGCTTCGACGTCAACTACCCCCAGCACGGCGGTGAGCTCGCCCGGGTCATCACCCACGGCACCGAGTACGCGCAGGACCTCATCGACAAGTTCTCGATGCCCGGGTCGTTCCCGCACATCGCGATCTCCGTCGACATGTTGGACACCGGCATCGACGTGCCCGAGGTCGTCAACCTGGTGTTCTTCAAGCCGGTGCGATCCAAGACCAAGTTCTGGCAGATGATCGGCCGCGGCACCCGGCTGTGTCCGAACCTGATCGGCCCCGGCGTCGACAAGGACTGCTTCTACGTCTTCGACTACTGCGGGAACCTCGAGTACTTCAACCAGGACCCCGGCGACGACCCCGGGTCGCTGTCACCGACGTTGGCGGCACGGCTGTTCATCCGGCGGGTGGAGCTGACCGAGGCGCTCCGCGGCCGCACGGGCGGTCGTGATGGCGGCGGCGACAGCGAGCTGCGTGCGGAGGTGGTCGCGGATCTGCGCGACGTCGTCGCGTCGATGAACCTCGACAACTTCGTCGTGCGCCCGCACCGACGGCTCGTCGAGAAGTTCTCCGATCCGACGAACTGGGCGAACCTCGACGTCCTCG
>CAYSCB010000119.1:0-3733 GCA_964429335.1 uncultured Aquihabitans sp. | reverse complement strand
CTGCCACCCGAACCGGTCGAAGCCCGCCAGTTCGACCTGCTCATGTTGAACACGCAACTCGCGCTGCTGCGCGCCGAGTCGCGGTATCCCGCGCTACGGGGTCAGGTGCGAGCCGTGGCCACGGTGTTGGAGGGGCTGAGCGACATCCCCGCCGTCGCCGCCGAGCTCGATCTGATCCAGGACCTCCAGACCGACGAGTGGTGGACCGACGTGACCGCCACGATGATCGACCGGGCCCGTCGTCGACTCCGCCTGCTCGCCGCGCTCATCGAGAAGTCCAACAAGAACCTCGTGTACACGAACTTCGCCGACGAGCTGGGCGAGTCGGTGGACGTCGACGTGCTCGGCCTCGCCTCCGGCGCGGACCTCGAGAAGTTCCGCCGCAAGGCGCTGGCGTTCCTCGACGCCCACCGCGACAACCCGGCGGTGCGCAAGCTGCACACCAACGAGCCGATCACCGCGGCCGATCTCGATGAGCTCGAGGTCGTGCTCATCGACGCCGGCGTCGCCACACCCGACGACATCGAGCGTGCCGTCGCCCAGGCCGGTCACCTCGGTGTGTTCGTCCGCTCCCTCGTGGGACTCGACCGCAACGCCGCCAAGACCGCGTTCGCGGACTTCCTCGACGACCAGCGCTACACCGGCGATCAGATCACGTTCGTGAACCTGCTCATCGACGAGCTCACCGCGGCCGGCGTCGTTGCGGCCCGCCGCTTCTACGAAGCCCCGTTCGTCGACCTCGCCCCCGAAGGACCCGAGCTGCTGTTCGGCAACGACGACCTCGACCGGCTCTTCGACACCGTCCAGCAGATCGAACGCCGGGCCGCTGCCGAGTAGTCGGCTCGTCACGGCCCGCCGTACGAGCCGATCGCCCCGACCACCCAGAAGGAACCCTGATTGGGGTTTCGGGGAGCGAGTTGGTGCACCACCCCACCGCAGTTCTCGACCCGGAGCAGATCCCCGACTACGTCATCGGCTGTGGCTCACGGGGCTCACTTCTCGACCTTACGGCCCTAGGACGGAGGTGCTTGGCGCAAGGCGCTCTGCGGGTTCGCCTGGCCAAGGGGTGTTCACGACCCTCGACGTCGTTGTCGGATGGCTTCGGCTCCGGTACCGGCGATGGTCCGGTAGGCACGACGGATGGCGTCGGGTACTCGTTCGTGGGGGCGGACAAGTGGGAGGAGATCGGCGAGGCGCGGGGGTGGCTGTCGGATCTCGGATCGCTCGGCGTGAACTTTGGTGAGTGCATGGGCGAACACGGCCAGGGTCTGGCGGTCCGGCAGTGCGGCGGCAGGGGCGAGCACGGCGTCGAAGCCTGCATCTCGTGCGGCTGCGGCCATCTCCTGGGTGACCGAGTAGTCATCGGTGAGCAAGTCGCCCTCGTCGATACCAAGGTGTCCACGGACGGCTCGGCTGGTGAGGTCGAGTACCTCGAGGTCGACGGACACGCGCCCGACACGGCGGCGGAGCTCGAACAGGTCGATACCGTCGTCGATGAAGTGACGGAAGAGCTCTGCCCAGGCGGCTTGCTCCTGGTTGGAGGCGTACCAGACGCCGGGATCGCCCTGCCGGTGGTACCGGCCTGGTCCTCGGGCAGGATCGGCGCAGGAGGTGAGGGGATGACGGGTCGGGCCTTGGTGCCACCAGTCGCCGGTGAGGTGCCGTCGCGGGGCGGTTGCGACCGCGTCGGCGTGGCTCACACGTAGGCGCCGTCGATGAAGGCTTCGGCGGCACCGCGCACCTCGTCGTAACGGTCCTTGGCGAGGAGGTCGACCGGGCGCTGGCCTTCGAGGAGTCGGTTCCTGGCATGCAGCCACTGGCCGACGCCGCGGGCGGTCAGCGAGTCCGACAGGAGCAGAACGAGGTCGCGGAGCTGGGCGAGGCGGTCGTAGCGGTCAGGGTGGATGTCGCCGCTGCGCCAGCCGCGCACGGCGCGGTCCGAGACGTGGGTGACCGCCGCGATGTCGACTTGGGTGATGCCGAAGGGCTTGAGGGCGTCGACGATTTCGCTGGCTTCGACTGCTCGATCGAGGGTGAGCGCCATGAGGTGCCTCCGTGCTTCCTCTGACACTTCCGGATTGGCTACCTAACAGGCTACCGGTACCCGTTCGGGCCTGCACGGCCTCACAGGTGCCGGTTGTCGACGTCCATGCTCGCACGTACGCTGTACGTACCAACCCGACTCGTGGAACGAGGTCCGACCATGAACCCACGCGCGGCAACGCCTCCCTCCCGGGCACCACGGGACCAGCGGTTCAACATGCGGATGTCCGTGCAGCAGCGCCAGACGATCGCATCGGCTGCCGCCGCACTCGACAAGTCCGAGACGGACTTCATGTTGGACGCCTCGGTGCACGAGGCCGAGCGGGTCCTGGCCGACCGCCGTTGGTTCGTGGTCGACTCTGAGGCCTGGGAGTCGTTCAACGCGATGCTCGACGCCCCGGTTCCCTACGAGGAGGACCTGCGCGACCTGCTCGCGACCCCGACGGTGTTCGAGCAGTAGCGGACCGTTCGGTGGGGAGCGGAGGGAATGACTCGTCGCGCGTCGATCGTCCTGTCGCGTTGACGCGCAACCACGTGGTCGACAGCTTCGACAGCGGCGTCGCCGAGCTCGATGACTGGCTCCGCAGGTACGGCTGGGTCAACCACGCGTCGGGCAACGCCCGGGTGTTCGTCGCTGCCCGAGACGATGTCGCCGTCGGCTACTACACGCTCTCGTCCGCCGGCGTCGCCCGGGAGCAACTCCCCGCCGAGTTGAAGAAGGGCGGGGTGCCGACCCAGGTTCCATGCGTCCTGCTGGGCCGACTCGCGGTCGACCGGACGGCGCAGGGCGCCCGCCTCGGCAGGAGCCTGCTGATCGACGCGCTCATCCGGGTTGCCCGCCTGTCCGACGACCTCGGAGTGAGGGCGCTGCTCATCCATGCTCGTGACGAGGACGCCCGCGCGTGGTACTTGCACCAGGCGCGCACGTTCCAGCCGTCACCGACCGACCCGCTCCACCTGGTCCTGTCCATCAAGGAGCTCAGGCGGATTGCGGGCTCGACATGAGCGCTCCTCCTGATCTCTGGGTGCACGCAGGAGCGGACACCCCTGGGGTCATCAGGGAGGACAGTTCTAGCTCCACAATCGAAACTGGCCTTGTCATGTAAGGGTTGTGGCAACCGCCTTCGGGGACGAACCTCGGACCTATGAGCGTACCCATCCCTGGCTGACGTTCTCAGCGAACCTCAACGCCCTCGGTCCGACCGCGGGGCTGCTGCTGGGCGAGGCCCACTCGAAGCTGCAGCACATCTCCGGGGTGCCCCTCCGCCCGGACATCAGCATGCGGCTGAACCAGATCTACCTGGCCAAGGGGGTGCATGCCACCACGGCGATCGAAGGAAACACGTTGACCGAGGAGCAGGTCGACAGGATCATCGCTGAGGACCTGAAGCTCCCTCCCTCCAAGGACTACCTCGAACAAGAGGTCCGCAACGTCGTCGACGCCTGCAACCGAATCGTCAGCGAGGTTGCCTCCGGCAATCCGGTTCCCGTGACGGTGGAGCGGATCGCTGCGTTCAACCTCGTCCTGCTCCGAGACCTCGAGGTCGATGCCGGGGTCGTTCCCGGAGTGATCCGGACTGGTTCCGTGGTCGTGGTGCACGCCTACCGAGGGGCCCCCGCCGAAGACTGCGAGCTGCTCCTCCGACGGTTGTGCGACTGGCTCAACGGTTCCGAGTTCATCGCAGGCGAG
>CAYSCB010000118.1:0-8458 GCA_964429335.1 uncultured Aquihabitans sp. | reverse complement strand
ACCTGGATGCGCAACACCAGGCGTGGAACCGCGATCGTGAGGGCCGCGAAGATCAGCGTCACCATGACGTTCTTCGTGAGAGCGAACGTGGCGATGGTCACCAGGACCGACGCGACGAGGACGAAGAACAGCGCCTCTGCGGCCCGCAACGGCAGGCTCGCACGTTCGAGGTCACCCTCGAGCCGCTGCAGCACACCGCGTCGTTCGGCGACGTCCCCGGTGAGCTCGACTGCCCGCTGGATGATCGGCACGGTGGTGTGACCCGTGTCGACGTCCTCTTCGGTCTCCTCGCCGTACGGGTCCTCGTAGACCTTCAGACGACGGTTGAGGGAGTCCGAGTTCGGCAGCACCATGCTGATCAACGTCCAGAAGAACAGCACGATCGCCGCGAACCCCAGGAGCACGACCGCGATGAGCCCGAACGGGTTGCCGAGCACGCGTGAGATGACGCCGGGACCGTCGGGAACCGGCGGGGCGAGGTTCGCGGATCCCGTCCGGGTCGCGCCCGGCATGTAGGCGACCGTCGTCGACAGTGATCCGGCCTTCACGGTCAGCTTCGTGAGGCCCTCGACCCCGGAGGGAGCCTGGAAGGTGAGCAGGAAGCGGCCGGCCAGGACCTTCGACATCGATTCGAAGGCACCGCTCAGGGCGTTCTCGTCGTCGACCACGCTGACGGAGCCACCGACGCCCGCGACGATGTTCTCGATCCCTTCGATGTCGGCACCCCGTGGCATAGCGACGGCCCGCAGCTGTGCATCCGCCTGGCTGAGCGCGGTCTGTGCCGACCCGGCGCTGCGACCGCCCGCAACGGGGGTCGAGGCCGAGAAGAGGATCACCGCCCGCTGGGCGAACCCGCGGTCGCCGAGCATGTCGGCGGCGCGGATGATCCCCTCCCACGTGGAGGAGGCACCGACGGGCTGGACCTCCGACAGCGCCGCCTCGAAGGCATCCGCGTTCGTCGTCCCGGGCACCTCGACGGTGGCGCCGCCACCGGTGGTGACCAGACCGAGCGACCGCGTGACGCCTCGGCCGGGCAGCAGCGGTGCCAGCGCCTGCTTGGCGAGCTGGACGGTGGCGTTGCCGAGCGCAGCGGAGTTGTCGAGGACGACGATCGCGTCGAGCGGGATGTCGCCGGCTCCGACGACGTTGCTGTCGACGGTCCGTCCCCCGAGCACGGCCGTGAGCTGGTCGGCACCGGCGCCGACGAGGTTGCCCGACGCCGCGACCTGGTCGGTTCGGGCGTCGACGCGCTCGACGGTCAGCTGTGGCGCAGGATCGTTGGCGGCCCCGGCGGGGGACATGACCCCGACCAGGCCGAGCACGCATGCCGTGATCGCAACACCGGCGACGAGCGCGGCGAACGGGCGGCGGGTCCGCCTCGCAGTGCCCAGCTTCACCGTCCTCACCGTCCCGTCACCGCCTTGCGACCGCCGTCGCGGGTGAAGACCTCGGGTCCGAGGCGGATGCCCTGGTCCGCCAGCTTCTCTGCGAACTTCGGGCGGACACCCGTCGCCTGGAGCTGGCCCCGGTACCGGCCGTTCTCGTCCACCCCGGCACCGAAGTCGAACAGGAACACGTCCTGGAGCGTGATCACGTCACCCTCCATCCCCTGGACCTCGGTGATGTGGGTGACGCGACGGGATCCGTCGCGGAGTCGCTGCAGCTGGACGATGACGTCGATCGCGGATGCCATCTGTTCACGGATCGCCCGGACGGGCAGGTCGAAGCCGGCCATCAGCACGAGGGTCTCGAGGCGGGCGAGGGTGTCACGTGGGCTGTTGGCGTGGACAGTGGTCATCGAGCCGTCGTGGCCGGTGTTCATGGCCTGCAACATGTCGAGCGCCTCACCCGAGCGGCACTCCCCGACCACGATGCGGTCGGGGCGCATGCGCAGGCAGTTCTTGACGAGGTCGCGGATCGTGACCTCGCCGCGACCCTCGACGTTCGGTGGCCGGGACTCCATGCACAGGACGTGCTCCTGGTGGAGTTGGAGCTCCTTGGCGTCCTCCACCGTGACGATCCGCTCGTCTTCGGGGATGAACGACGACAGGACGTTCAGCATCGTCGTCTTGCCGGTGCCGGTGCCGCCGGCGACGATCACGTTGAGCCGGCCGACGATGCACGCCTGCAGGAAGCGGGCAGCGTGAGCGTTGACCGACCCGAACCGGATGAGATCGTCGATCTGCAGCGGGTCGGCGGCGAACTTCCGGATCGTGAGGAAGGGTCCACCGATCGACAGCGGCGAGATCACCGCGTTCACGCGGGAGCCGTCGGGAAGGCGGGCATCGACCATCGGCGTCGACTCGTCGATGCGACGTCCGACCTCCGAGACGATCTTGTCGATGACGCGACGGACGTGATCGCTGTCGATGAAGCGGATCGAGGAGTCCTTCGTGAGCTTGCCGTTGCGCTCCACGAACACCAGGTCCGGGCCGTTGACCATGACCTCGGTGACGTCCTCGCTGTGCAGCAGCTTGTCGATCGGGCCGTAGCCGAGGATGTCGTCGGAGACGTCCTGGATCAGCTGCGCCTTGTCGGCCGCCGACAGGGGGACCCGCTCCGCTGCGATCGCGGTGTGGAGCTGCTCGTGGACGCGCCGACGCAGATCCTGTTCGGACAGACGACGGTCGAACAGGATCGGACCGAGCTCGTCGATGAGCTGCTGGTGGATCCGGTGGCGCAGCTCGTTGAGGGCGGGATCACGCCGTGGGGCTGCGGCAGGCTTCGCCACCTGGGGATCCTGTGACGGCGGGCGGTTCTGGCCGGCAGCACCGGCACCCTGTGAGCCGCCGGCCGCCGGCGTGGCGCCACCGGCCTGACCGGGCTGGCCCCCCTGCTGCTCGTTGATGCGTTGGTACAGGGACACCGTGGAACTCCCTCGTATGGCTCGGTCGGACGGGTTCGCCCGATTTCAGGATCGGATCAGCGGCGGCGGCGGACCGCGTCGCTGGGGATGAACTGGTCGGCGAGCTGCTGGATCGCGCGGCTGACACCGGACTTCGGGCTGTGCATGACGACGGGCTCGCCCTTGTTGACGGCCTGCGGCACGCAGATGTCACTGGGGATCAGCACGTCGGCCTTGACCTGGAGGGTGCGTTCGACCTCGCCGATGTCGAGCTTCACCTTGCTGTTGGCCCGGTTGAGCACCAGCAGCAGCTTCTCCATCGGCGTGTTGAGGAGGCGGAGCGTCTGGAGACCGATCTTCACGTTCTTGATGTTCGGGATGTCCATGCCGGCCACGAGCAGCACGCGGTCGGATGCCTCGACGAGACCGAGCACGACGTCGTTGAAGTACGCCGGCGTGTCGACGATCACGTAGGCGCAGAAGGTGCGCAGCATCTCGACGATGGTGACCATCTCGGTCGCCCCGACCTGATCCGCGAACGCCGGCTCGAGCGGTGCGGGCATCACCCGGAGCCCCGAGGGCTCGTGGGTGACCAGCAAGCTCTCCAGCAGCGGAGGGTCCATGCGGTCGAGGACCGACACCGCGTCCACGATCGTGTGGTGCGGCGTCAGCTTCAGCATCACCGCGACGTCACCGAACTGCAGGTCGGCGTCCACCAGGCACACCGGCTCGTCGCTGCGACGTGCGAGCTCGACGGCGAGCGACGTCGACAGCATCGACTTGCCCGCTCCACCCTTGGTCGAGAACACGGTGATGACCTGGCCGTTGACGGTGGGCAGCTCTTCCGGCTCCTCGCCGACGGGGACCGGAGCGGCGGGCAGCACCGCGCTGCGTGGTCCCTGGTCGAGGCTCACCGCGACACGTTGGACTGCCTGGGCGAGCGCCCCGGACTCCCCGCCGAGGGCGAGCACGTCACGGACTCCGGCGCGCAGCGCTGTCTGCAGCAGCTGGGTGCTCAGCTCGTCGACGACGAGGATCGTCGCCATCAGCGGATACTCACGTTGGACGCGCTCCGCTGCGAGCAGTGCGGCCTCGTCGCTGCAGGACGGTCCGAGGACCGCCACCACGGGCACCGCACCGGTGAGCCGGCCGGCCAGCTCCTCCACGGTTCCGAACGGCGTGACCCCGTCACCGAGGAGGCCCATGATCCGCTCACGTGTCGGGGCGTGGGCCTCGACGACGGCGACCGACACCCGGATCGTGGTCTGCGGTGCCTCGGAGGTCATGGCGAAGTCGGTCACTGCCCGGTCGCCTGACTCGGGTAGAGCGGCGTGCCGGCCTCACCCGGCAGCTGCGGCAGCGTGTTCGTGAACGGCATCGGTACCGGCGTGTAGTCCGGGCGGTTCAGCGTCAGGTACAGGTCCGAGCCGCGCAGCGAGACGAGGAGCTGCGCCTGCTGTGGCGGGAGCTGCACGGTGATCAGCGGTGACTGCGTCGGCGGCGCCGTCGTCTCGGGAACGGCCCCGGCACCGCCGTCGGTGGGCGTCGAGGACGCTGCGACCGGTGCGCCGAGCTGCTGACCGACGGCCATGACCTTCACGCCCTGGAAGAGGTAGCTCGCCGGGCTCCCGAGCGTGACCTCACCTGTGCTGCCGTTGGCTCGGGAGAGGGAGCACTGGCCCTGGCCGCCGCCTTCGGCCGCACCCGCCTGTGCTCCGACCGAGCAGTAGGTGGCGAGGATGTTGACGTTGTCGCCCGGCTGGACGAGACCGGCGACACCGGCGGCCTGGTCGACGTTGATCG
Organism: uncultured Aquihabitans sp.; assembly: GCA_964429335.1. Taxonomy (GTDB): domain Bacteria; phylum Actinomycetota; class Acidimicrobiia; order Acidimicrobiales; family Microtrichaceae; genus Dermatobacter. Next base: position 3,810 of record CAYSCB010000118.1, on the reverse strand, counting down.
TGACGGCGACCATGCCCTTGTCGAGCGCCGCCGCCTTCGAGCCGGTCAGCGACGTGGGAGACACGAACATCGACGTCGTGATCACCTCACCGCCGCCGAGGTCGACCGCGGCGACCTGCCCCATGATGTCGGCGAAGCGACGCACGGGGTTCGCCGGGAGCTCGTCCTGGCGACGCTTCTCGATCGTGAGGAGCTTGGCGTCGATCGCGCCGTCGGCGGGCGACCCCTTGGCGATGGGTCCGGCCGCGACGACGACCGCAACCATCTGTGCGTTCTCGTCGGACTTGTTTTCCACACCCCGGACGTAGCTGAGGGTGAGGAATGCGGCGAGGGCACCGACGACCACCGCCCCGATCAGGATCAACGTTCTGCGTGAACTCACTTGTCTCCGCTCCGTGCGCGTAGGGACAACGCTCCGGACACGACGGACGGGGGTTCCGGTGCCGGTCCCACCTGCGTGGCTTCCGGCTCCGCAGCACCCCGGGCGCAGCATCCGCTGCTGATTCACTCGGCCGAAAGTCCTCCGGGCTGAACCTTTTGGACCATTTCGTCGACAGCCGTTCCGGAGGGGTGACGCGAAGCGGCCCCCTCTCGGGGGCCGCAGAGTGGATTCGTGGTGGCCGTCCGCCTCAGCGGACGGGCTGTCGGGTCAGCTCTCGGCCGGATCTCCGGTCTCGACGGCAGCACCGTCCTCCAGCACGCCGCCCTCGGTGACAGCGTCCTCGACCGCTCCCTCGGCGTCGGCCTCCGGGGTGTCGAAGCCCTGCTCCGCGAAGTACTGCTCCCAGGCCTCCTGGCCCTCGGTCGTCTCCTCGCCGACCGGTTGGCCGATGTAGTTGCCCTCGGCGTCGTAGTTCTGCTCGCCGAAGTGCTCCTGGTACTCGGCTGCGACGATGCCGCCCTCCGCCGCCTGCTTGATCGACAGGCTGATCCGACGACGGTCGAGGTCCAGGTCGATGATCTTGACCCACAGCTCCTCACCGGGGGTGACGACCTGCTCGGGCAGGTCCACGTGGTGCGCCGACATCTCCGAGATGTGCACCAGACCCTCGATGCCGTCACCGACCTGGATGAACGATCCGAACGGCACGAGCTTGGTGACCCGGCCGTAGACGAGCTCGCCGACCTGGTGGTTCGAGGCGAACTCCTGCCAGGGGTCCTGCTGGGTCGCCTTGAGCGACAGGGAGATCCGCTCCCGGTCGAGGTCGACCTCGAGCACCTCGACATCGACCTCGTCGCCGACGGCCACGACCGAGCCCGGGTGGTCGACGTGCTTCCAGGAGAGCTCCGAGACGTGGATGAGCCCGTCCATGCCGCCGAGGTCGACGAACGCACCGAAGTTCACGACGCTCGACACCACGCCCTTGCGTCGTTCGCCCGGCTTGAGGTTGGCGAGGAAGTCCTCGCGCTGCTCCTTCTGGGTCTCCTCGAGCCACGCCCGGCGGGAGAGCACCACGTTGTTGCGGTTCTTGTCGAGCTCGATGATCTTCGCGTCGAGGCTGCGTCCGACGTACGGCTGGAGGTCACGGACCCGTCGCAGCTCCACGAGCGACGCGGGCAGGAAGCCACGGAGGCCGATGTCGAGGATCAGCCCGCCCTTGACGACCTCGATGACCGGGCCGGACACGACTCCCTCGTCCTCCTTGATCTTCTCGATCGTTCCCCATGCCCGCTCGTACTGGGCGCGCTTCTTGGAGAGGATGAGGCGACCGTCCTTGTCCTCCTTCTGGAGCACCAGCGCCTCGATGTCGTCGCCGACCGACACCACCTCGTTGGGGTCGACCTCGTTGCGGATCGACAGCTCACGGTTGGGGATGACCCCTTCGGACTTGTAGCCGATGTCCAGCAGGACCTCGTCGCGGTCGACCTTGACGACCGTGCCCGTCACGAGCTGTCCGTCCTCGACGGCGACCATGGTCGCTGCCATCGCCTCCTCGAGGGACATGCCACCGAGGTCGTCCTCGATGATCTGGCGGGGGGTGTAGTCGGCGATGGCGGTGTCGGACACGTGCAACTGCTTCTTGTCGGGGGCGCGGCACGCCCGTGTGTGGAACGAGCCACCCTACCCGCCTCACCCGGCTGTCTGAAAGCTCCCTGCCGGGGAACGGGCGACGAGCAGGAACTCGTAGGTGTCGATCGTCGGTGCCGTCATCGCGTACCCACCGGGCGTCACCGACCAGATCCGCTCGACGAGGAGACCTGCACGCTCGGCGACCAGACGGAGCTCCCGGGGCGTGTAGCAGGTCGTCCAGAGGTCGGCCTCGGCGCGCTCACCGTCGGCGTCGAGCAACTCGGTCCGTTCGTGGTTCACCCCACCGGCAGCATCGAAGGTGTCGGTCTCCTCCAGCCACCGCACCTGGAAGTACGACGAGAAGGCCGACACGGCGCAGCGACCGCCGGGACGCAGTGCCGCTGCGATCCCCTGCAACACGGCGGTGTCGGCCGACAGGTTCTGGGGGTCGCCGACATCCGGCGGTCCGCCCAGCCCGAACGCTCCCTGGCACAGCGAGATCGCCGCGTCGAACGGAGCGCCCGACAGCGCTGCATCGAACCGGGGATCGCCCACCATGTCCCGCGCATCGGCCCGTTCGAACGAGACCAGTCCCGACAGCCCCTCGCGGTCGGCGACCTCGAGGCCGACCTCGACGAAGCGGTCGCTGATGTCGACGCCGAGCACCTCGATGCCCTGACGGGCCAGCGCGAGGGCGTGACGCCCGGGGCCGCAGCCGACGTCGAGCACCCGTGAGCCGGGGGCCAACCCGAGGACGTCGACGAGAAACGTGACCTCCTGCTCGGTGCCCATCGTGAACGAGTAGCGGAGGTATGCGGGACCGACGTGATCCGCGATGTCCTCGAACCAGTGTCGGGCGGGCACCGGACGCTCCCGACCGGCGTCATCAGGGTCTCGAACAGCGGTCATCGGCTCGTCATCCCTTGGCCGCAGCCCAGCTGGTGCCGTGCGAGAGGTTCACCTCGAGCGGGACCCGGAGGTCGAACGCTCCGACCATCGCGTCACGCACCACCTCGGTGGCGGCATCGAGCTCGCCGTCGGGGACCTCGACGAGCACCTCGTCGTGCACCTGCAGGATCAGCCGGCTCCCCAGTCCACGTCCGGTGATCGCAGCATCCAGGCGGACGAGCGCGACCTTGAAGATGTCCGCAGCGAGCCCCTGGATCGGGGCGTTCATCGCCTGACGCTCCCCTGCCATCCGGACGTTGCGCTGGTTCGAGCTCAGCTCCGGGATGCGCCGACGACGACCGAAGACCGTCTCGGTGTAGCCACGGTCACGGGCTTCCGCGACGGTGCGCTCCATGAAGGCCCGGACCGACGGGAACGCGACGAAGTAGGCGTCGAGGATCTCCTGCGCCTCCGACGTCGGGATGCCGAGGCGTTGGCCCAGCCCGTAGGCCTCCATGCCGTACGCGAGGCCGTAGGACACCATCTTCGCCTTCGATCGCTGCTCGACGGTGACGTCGGCCGGATCGACTTCGAAGATCCTCGACGCGGTCGTCGCATGGATGTCCTGTCCGGTCCTGAACGCCTCGATCAGGCCCGGATCCTCCGCGAGGTGTGCGATCACGCGCAGCTCGATCTGGTTGTAGTCAGCGACGAGCAGATCGCAGCCGTCTGCCGGGACGAACGCCTCGCGGAAGCGTCGACCCTCCTCGGAGCGCACCGGGATGTTATGCAGGTTCGGCGCGTCGGAGCTCAGCCGACCGGTTCGCGCGCCGGCCTGGTTTAACGTGGCATGGATCCGTCCGTCGTCTGCCACCTCGGCCAACAGACCTTCGCCGACGATGTAGCGCAAC
>CAYSCB010000117.1:5067-8560 GCA_964429335.1 uncultured Aquihabitans sp. | reverse complement strand
GACGAGCCGACGTTGCGCCCGGTGTTCACGTCGATCACCGTGAGCGCCTCGGTGTGCTCGATGATGAGCGATCCGCCCGAAGGCAGCCAGACCTTGCGGTCCAGCGCCTTCGCGAGCTGTTCAGTCACGTGGAAGCGCTCCAGCATCGGGAGCGACTCGGCAGCGACGTCGTAGTGCTGGACGCGGTCGACCAGCGCTGGTGCGACCGCTGCGACGTAGTCGCGCATGTCCTCGTACAGAGTGCGGTCGTCGATGAGGACGCTGCGGTACTCCGAGTTGAACTCCTCGCGGATGATCCGGACGGCCATCTCCGGTTCCCGGTAGATGAGGCCGGGCCGCTGCTGCTTCGCTGCGAGGGCGGCGATCTGCTTCCACTGGCTGACGAGACGGGCGATGTCGCGCTCGATCTCGTCCGCGGTGACGTTCTCGGCCGCGGTGCGGACGATGAGGCCGTGATCGGCCGGCTTCACACGGTCGAGGATCTGGCGGAGCCGCTTGCGTTCGTCGTCGGGCAGTCGCTTCGAGATGCCGTAGGTGTGCGAGTTCGGGACCAGGACCACGAACCGACCCGGCAGCGAGACCTCCTGGGTCAGTCGGGCGCCCTTGTGGGCGATCGGGTTCTTCGTCACCTGGCACAGGATCAGCTGACGGGCCTTGAGGACGTCCTCGATGCGTGGCTGCTCGCCGTCGGAGGACTCGATGTCGTCACGGTCGTACTGCACGTCGCTGCGGTACAGCACGGCGTTCTTCGGCGTGGCGATGTCGATGAACGCCGCCTCCATGCCCGGCAGGACGTTCTCGACCCGCCCGACGTAGATGTTGCCGTGGATCTGGAACACGTCGTCGGCCGGACGGCTCACGAAGTGCTCCACCAGCGAACGACCCTCGAGGATCGCGATGTGCGTCGCGTCGTCGCTCACGTGCACGTTCATCTGGTAGCGGCCGATCGCCCGGCCCTTCCGCTTGCGCCCACGTCGACGTTCGAGGGTCTCCTCGTCGAGCTCGACCGGGGCCTCGTCGACGAGCACGGCCTGGACCGGCTTCGGCGCGCCGGAACCCCGTCCGGCTCCGCCCTGGCGACGACCCTCGTCGCCTCCAGGCGCCTTGCCGCCTCCCTGATCTGCTCCGGCTCCCCCTGTCCCGCTGCCGCCGCTGCCTCCACCGCCACCACCGCGGCGACGCCGACGGCGACGACTGCTGCGCGACTGTCCGGCACCCGGCTGACCAGGCTGACCCGACTGCTCCTTCGACGTGGCCGTCGAAGCGGCAGGACGGCCGGAACCCGGCGGCGCCGGTGGCGCCGGCCGGGTGTCGCCGATCTTCGGCTTCCTCGGGGCGGACTCAGGTACCGGTCGGTCTGCTCCGGACGTCGGAGGAGTCGGCGACGGGGTGTCTGGGACCTGGCTCGGGCTCTTCGGTTCGGTGTCCGACATGGGACGTTCCCTTCATGACGCACGCACCGATGCGTGCGGGGACGGCGCGGCGAGCTCGATCGGCTCGCGACGTTCGCCGTCGCTCTGGATCCATTGATGCGTCCGCAACACCCGGGACGGCTGCGAGGTGAGCCGCATGGCGGCGAGCAGCTCGGCGGGTCGGACGCTGCGAGGTTTCGTTCCCAGCTCGAAGGTGAGCAGGGTGGCGTCGGAGGAGCCGGTCACGTCCAACGACAGGAGAAGGGGTCGCAGGTCCTCGCGCACCTGCTTGCCCTTGCGTACCAGATCGACCGGGATCGCATCGGCTGCGAGCAGCTCGGAAGCCGCGGCTGTGGCGGTGTCGAGGTCCTCGGCGGCCGTTGTGACCTCCCAGGTGCTCGAGGTCACCGCGTCCTGCAGCTCGGGGATGCCGGCCGCCAGCTCCACCGACGCCGTCGACACGATGCCGACCGGGAGACACGGCCGGAGGAGGTCGGCGACCTTGTCCGGGTCCGGCAACCCACCCGCGTCATCGTCCAGGTCGACGTCGACGAACTCGGCGACGGATTCGTAGCCGGTCGACAGAGCCAGACCGAAGTGCAGGCGTGCCCGCGGCGAGAAGCCCTGGCTGTAGGCGACGGGGAGCTCGGCACGCCGCACGGCACGTTCGAGGACCCTCGCCAGATCCCGATGCGACAGGAACCGGATCTTGCCGAGCTTGGAGTACCGCACCCGCACCCGCATCAGCCCGCCGCCACCGATCGAGCGACGAGGTCCACGGGAACGGATCCGCCCAGGGTCAGGTCCTGGCCGGTGCCCTGGCTACCACCGGCAGGCGGTGTCGCCGAGGCGACGACGTGCTCCACGCCGTAGCCGGTGCACGCACCGCAGTCGTAGCACGGGGTCCACCGACAGTCCGGCAGTCCGACCTCGTCGAGCGCATCGCGCCAGTCCTGCCACAGGAAGTCCTTGTGCAGCCCCGCCGAGAGGTGATCCCACGGGAGCACCTCGTCCTCGTCGCGGTGACGGTAGGCGTACCAGTCGAGCGACAGCCCGTGGGCCGCCATCTCCTCCTCCCAGAGGTCGAACCGGAAGCACTCCGACCACTCCTGGAAGGTTCCGCCCCGCCTCCAGACCGCTTCGATGACGGGACCGAGACGTCGGTCGCCGCGGCTCGCGATCCCCTCGATCACCGTCGCCCGAGGGTCGTGCCACTTCATCTGGACGCCGCGGTTGCGACGGACCGCGTCACGCAGCAGGTGGATCTTGCGCTGCAGCTCCACCACGGTGTTCTGGCCGAACCACTGGAACGGCGTGTGGGCCTTCGGGACGAAGCCGCCGACGGACACGGTGACCGACGGGCTCTTGTGGAACTGCTTGCCCACCTCGACGCAGTTCGCGGCCAGCTCGGCGATGCCGAGGGTGTCCTCGTCGGTCTCGGTCGGCAGGCCCGTGAGGAAGTACAGCTTCATACGACGCCAGCCCTGCGAGTAGGCGGACTCGACAGCTCCGTAGAGATCCTGTTCCCTCACGAGCTTGTTGATCACCTGCCGCATGCGCCAGGTGCCGGCCTCGGGTGCGAACGTGAGGCCTGTCCGTCGACCCCCCTGGAGCTGGGAGGCGATGTCGACACCGAACGCGTCGACACGCAGGGACGGCAGCGACACCGACACCCGACCGCACGCGTCGTCCTCGACGACGCCGGCGACCACCTCGGCGATGCCGGAGAAGTCAGCGGTGGACAACGACGTCAACGCGACCTCGTCGTATCCGGTGCGACGCAGGCCGTCGGCCACCATCGAGCGGACCTGGTCTGCCGGGCGTTCCCGCACCGGACGGGTGACCATGCCTGCCTGGCAGAACCGGCAGCTGCGGGTGCAGCCTCGGAACACCTCGACGTTGAGACGGTCGTGCACGACCTCGGTGAGCGGCACGATCTGCCGACGGGGATACGGCCACTCGGCGAGGTCGGCGATCGTGCGCTTCTCCACCCGCTCCGGGGCCTCGGGCCATGCAGGTTCGACCGCGACGAGATCCTCGCCGTCGTAGCTCACCTCGTAGGCGGCCGGCACGTACACGCC
>CAYSCB010000117.1:0-5057 GCA_964429335.1 uncultured Aquihabitans sp. | reverse complement strand
GAGCACCGCCTCCCGGTCGTCGCGTCCGGAGACCTTCCAGTCCGACACGATGCGGGTGATGTCGGAGACCGCTTCCTCGCCGTCGCCGAGCACCACCAGGTCCACGAAGTCCGCGACGGGCTCCGGGTTGAACGTGCAGTGGCCGCCCACGACGACGAACGGATGGTGCGCCCGCCGATCCGCGGCGCGCACCGGCACGCCCGCCAGATCGATGAGGTTGAGCAGGTTCGTGTAGTTGAGCTCGGCCGACAGGTTGAACGCCAGGAGGTCGAAGTCGCTCGCCCGGCGGTGCGTGTCGACGCTGAACAGAGGGACACCGGCCGCTCGCATCTCGGCCTCGAGATCGACCCACGGAGCGTACGAGCGCTCGGCGACGGCGTCGGCGCGCTCGTTGAGGATCTCGAAGAGGATCTGCAACCCCTGGTTGGGGAGCCCGATCTCGTAGGTGTCGGGGTAGGTGAGCAGCCACGCGACGGTCGGCCCGGTCGGCCCCGTTCCGCTCCAGTCCGGTTCCGACGGTCCGTCCTCGCAGCCGATGTAACGGGCCGGCTTCTGGACCCGGTGCAACAGGGGTTCCAGGCGGTCCCAGACGGAGCCGCCCGGACCGGTGTGCAACCCGTGGGCGACAGCCTGGTGGACGGACATGGTCCTGCAAGTGTACCGATGACTCCCCCGCGGTCAGGAACCGTTCACGCGTAGCGGTGCATGTGGACGGACTGGACCAGCCCGACCGCGGTGAACGACGTCAACAGCGACGAGCCGCCGTAGGAGACGAACGGCAGCGGGATGCCGGTCACCGGCATGATCCCGAGGGTCATGCCGATGTTCTCGAAGATGTGGAACAGGAACATCGACATGATCCCGACGCAGATCAACGTTCCGAGCTGGTCCGCTGCCAGCTGGGCGTTGCGCCAGATCCGCCAGACCAGGATCCCCAGCATCACCACGAGTCCACCTGCGCCGATGAAGCCGAGCTCCTCGCCGGCGACGGTGAAGATGAAGTCCGTCTCCTGTTCAGGCACGTAGCCGCCACGGGTCTGCGGACCCTTGGTGAACCCGTACCCGGTGAGACCACCCGATCCGATGGCCTTCTGGGCCTGATCGACGTTGTAGGACTGGCCGTTGGGTGTGACGAAGGAGGTGAGCCGGTCCTTCTGGTACTGGTCGAGGGTCCCCGAGGTGAGGATGGCGGACACCGCCACGACGCCGAGCACCACCAGGACGACCAGATGGCGCATCCGCACACCGGCCACGACCAGCATGCCGAGCGCGATCACGATGAACACGAGCGCGGATCCGAGATCGGGTTGCAACAGCACCATGCCCGCCGGGACCGCGAGCAGCCCGAGTGCACCGGCCAGGCGTCGGAGATCGACCTCCTCGCTCGAACCCAGGTACGCGGCGACGGCGATGATCGACGCGAGCTTGGCGAACTCGGCCGGCTGCATCGAGAACGGTCCGAAGCGGTACCAGCCACGCGACCCGTTGACCACGGCACCGAGCGGCGTCATGACACCGACGAGCAGGACGATCGACGCCCCGTAGAGGATCTGCCACCAGTCCGCGATGCGCCGGTAGTCGATGAGCGACACCACGGCCATGAGGCCGACGCCGAGCACGACGAACAGACCTTGTCGCAGCATGTAGCCGGAGGCGCCGTTCAGCCGACGCGTCGCCGAGTAGACCATCGCCGATCCGACCACGACGATCAGTCCCACCACGACGAGCATCGTCACGTCGACGTGCCGCCACGGAGCAGACAGGTCACGTGCGCGGAACCGACCGACGCCGCGCCTCGGGCTCGACATCGTCCCGGTCGTCATCCTGGACCTCCCGAACCGATGTCCGCCAGGCTCGCCTGGTCCGCAGCCTGGGCGGCCTGATCGCAACGGGCCTTGTCAGCGACGGTGCACGCGGGGGTGAGCTCACCCCGGCTGGCCGGCTGCAGGATGCGGAACGCGAGCGGTGCTGCGACGTCACCGCCGAAGCCTGCCTCCGGGATCACGACCGCGATCGCGTACTGCGGGACGGCTCCGGCCGCTGCGGGTCCCCATCCGGCGAACAGCGACGTGTCGGCCTTCCCGCGCACCTGGGCCGTCCCCGTCTTGCCGGCCATCGGCCATGCCGTCGGGCTAGCGTGCCAGGACGCGTAGGCGGTGCCGCGCCCGTTCTGCGTCACCCCGATGAGCCCACCGGAGATCTGGCTGATCTGCTGGGGCGTCATGTCGATCCGTCCGAGGGCCTCCGGTGCGACGCTGCTGACCACCTCGTAGTTGCCGTCCTGACCGGGCGGGAGCGTCGGATCCTTCACCCGCGTCACCTTCGACACGACCTGCGGACGGTACCTGGTCCCCCCGTTGGCGAGCGTGGCGTATGCGTCGGCGAGCTGCAGCGGGGTGGCCAGCACGTCACCCTGGCCGATGGCGGTGATGATGGTGTCGCCGGTTCGCCAGTCCCCGGTCGCGAACGCTCCGGGGTTCGCCTCGTAGGCGGCCTTCCGCGCCTGCGGCGTCGGCAGCCGACCGGCGTTCTCACCGATCAGGGGGATGCCGGTCCTGGACCCGAATCCGAACTTGGCCGCCGCGTCCTGGATCGGCGTCTCACCGAACTGCCCGCGGGCGGTCCAGAACTGCGCACCGATCCAGTAGAAGTACACGTCGGAGCTGACGGTCAACGCCTGCGACAGGTTGACTCGTCCGTGCGCCGCGCTGCCGGCGTTGCGGAAGTCGCACTTCGCGCCCTTGCAGGCGTTGAGGTGGAACACGCCGTTGTCCACGTACGTCTCGTTGCCCGTCGGCAGCAGCCCGGTGGACATGGCCGCGTAGGCAGTGAACGGCTTGAACGTCGAGCCGGGTGCGTAGGTCCCCTGCAGCGCCCAGTTGTAGAGCGGCCTCCCGTTCGCCGGGTCGTTGAGCTGAGCCCACAGCGAGGAGGAGATCCCGTTGACGGTCATGGACGGGTCGAACGACGGATAGCTGGCGAGTGCCAGGACCTGTCCGGTCGCCGGCTCCTGGATCACCACCGATCCCTGCGGGGCGTTCAGTCGTGCCCCTGACTTGTCGGTCCTGCCCCGCAACGTCGCGATCTTCGCGGCGAGCAGGCGTTCGGCCTCGGCCTGCAGGTCGATGTCGATGCTGAGCCAGACGTCGTCGCCGGCCTGCGGCGCCGTGCGCTTGACCACGTCGATGAGGTTGCCGCGGGCGTTCACCTCGATCGTCCGGTTGCCGGGCACCGCTCGGAGGTAGTCCTCGTAGGACTGCTCGACTCCGGTCTTCCCGATCAGGTCGCCGGGCTGGTAGGGCTTCGGAGCGACGCCGTCGATCGTGGTCGTGGTCACCGGCTCGGTGGTCGCAGATCCACGGACCGGACTCCCCTCGGCCGCGAGCTCCTTCTCGTTGATCTGACCGACGTAGCCGATGAGCTGCGCCGCGAGCGCACCGTACGGGTACATGCGGACCGACCGCGTCTCGACGACGACGCCGGGGAACTGCTCGGACCGCTCCGCGAGGTAGATCTCGATCTCCTCGGTGACGTCCTGTGCGATCGGCACGTACTCCTGGGGCGCGTAGCGCTTGTCGTCGTAGTTCTTCTGGATCTGCTCGACCTTGGTCGGGACCCCGAGCGAGGTGAGCGTGTCGGCCAGGTGGGTGAACTCAGCGGTCCGCTGGTCGTGGTCCATCTTCCGCAACGGCTCACGGTCCAACGACACGACCCTCGACATCCTGTTGTCGACGATCACCTTGCCGTTTCGGTCCAGGATCCGACCGCGCGGCCCCTCCTCGTGGATCACCCGGAGCCGGTTGGACGCGGAGGCGACCTCGAAGCGCTGGCGGTCGATGCCCTGCAGGAACCACAGGCGAACGAACAACGCGAGGAACAGCGAGATCGCGACGATGCCCAGCGCGCCGAGTCGGATCTCTCGGGACTCAGCGTCCACGATCGGCTCCGAGGGTGACGGGATGGGCAGTCGGGTGCATCGGGCCAGAGGCCATGGCGAAGGCGATCAGCGGATCCGGAGTTGGACGTGCTCGGGCTCGGCCCACCGACAGGCAGCGAGCACGGGAAGCGCGAGCACGGCGTTGAACGCCACGACGATACCGACGATGGCCACGAGGTTGGGATCGGACAGCGATCGTTGCCCCAGCAGCTGGCCGATCGTCGCGTACAGCAGGGTCCCCGCCCCGCTCGCGACCACGACGATGCCGAGGGAGATCCAACGGCTCGGTCGGGCAACCGCGTCGCCGGCGACACCGGAGCCGTACCCCACGAGCAGGTAGGCGAGTGCCGTGACGCCGAATCGTCCGGGCAGGAACAGGTCGAACAGGAGGCCGCAGGCGAACCCGACGACGGAACCGGTGCCCGGCCCACCGACGATGCCGGCACAGACGGTGACGAGCAGCATCAGGTCGGGGTGGACTCCCGAGATCCTGATCTGCGAGGCAATGCCGATCTGCAACACGATCGCGACGCTCACGACCAGGACCCACCTGAGCGGTCGACCGGCTTCGGCCCCCGTACCGGACCTCATCGCGGCGGCGTCCACTTGAGCACCTGGACCACGTCGAGCTCCGAGAACTCGGTGCCGTACGACACGAGCAGGAGCCGCAGTCCAGGGTTCTCGTCGACGGTCACCTTGTCGACCGTTCCGATCGGGATGTCCGGCGGCATCACGGAGTTCTCGAGTCCGCTGGTGAGCACGACCTCACCCGGCTCGACGGGGACGCCGGTCTGGATCTTCTGGACGATGAAACGATCGGAATCGCCACCGCCGTGCCCGATGCCCAGCGTCTGTGTCGACGCCAGCCGGACACCGAGACGGAACTCCGGATCCGTCAGGAGTTGCACCACGGCCCGGGTCCGGCTGACACGGTCGACGCGCCCCACGAGACCATCGCGTGTCACGACCGGGTTGCCCACGGCGATGCCGTCGTCGCTTCCCTTGTCGATCTCCATCCGGAACGTGTCGAAGTTCGAGTACGGACCGGTCGCCACCCGCGCCACCTGGCTGGGGATGTCGTCGGCGAACCCGAGGTTGAGCTGGCGACGGAGCCGCTTGA
>CAYSCB010000116.1:0-8591 GCA_964429335.1 uncultured Aquihabitans sp. | reverse complement strand
CGATGTGAAGGTGCCGTCCGCTCCGGTCCTGCTGTCGGTCGACGACCACGGCATCCTCGAACTGCAGCTGCTGCTCACGAAGTCCTGAACCGCCCGAACCTGACCGCGCTGGCCTGAACACCGGTGCGTCAGTGCACGGTGCGTCAGTGCACGCGTGTCGATGCACGCGTGTCGATGCACGGCGCGTCAGTGCGAGGCGAGCCAGCGGTCCCCGATCGTGAACTCCTCGTCGAGCTGCTTCAACGCGATGCCCTTGCCGAAGTCCGCGAGCTTGCCGCCGACGAGCGGCACCTTCACCGACAGGTGCAGCACCACCGTGTAGAGCGACTGCCCGTCGCCGGTCGGCTCCACGCTCGTCTCACCGGTGAGCTGCATCGGCACTCCCTTGGTGTCGATCGAGAACGTGCCGCCGCAGGTGCCGTCGCCGTTGTCGTTCCACTCGTCGATCGACACGACGGTGTTGCGGGGCTTGACGAACTTCTTGGCGAAGCCGGGGATGCCGTCGACGTCGACCTCGCGGGTGATCACGATGCGAAGCTGACGCTCGCTGCGCTCCTGTTCCAGCACCGTCACCCCGTGATGTCCCATGTCGGTGAACTTGCCGACATGGCTCTCGGGGTTGCTGAACATCTCCCAGCACTTCTCGGGCGTCGCGTCGAAGATGTGGGTCCGGGTCACGTCCATGCTCCGCAGTCTGTCGCAAACGGTGACGCCGCCCGCCGTTCTGTTGTGCAGAACCAGAAGGATCCTTCTGGTTCTGCACAACAGAACGGGTCGTGGAGCGGGCCGGGACAGGGTTTCGGCTCAGGCGGGCATCGGCCCGTCGGGTCCGTCGAGGGACCGGTACGGCGGGATCAGACGCGCCAGCAACGCCACGACCCACGGCAGCGTGAGCGCCACGACCAGCGCAGCGGTCGCGTCACGGTTCCACGGACCATCCGCGCCGGGTCGGGTGCGAAGTGCCACCACCAGGACGACCGAGAGCGCTGCGGTGAGCCCGATCACGACCCCGGTCCCGGTGAGCGTCCCCGCCGTGAGCGACGCGAGCCGGCGGGCCGAACGCGGGCCCGCGCCCAGGACGCGCAGCACGCGTGCGGCATCACCATGCTCACGCCGGTGCGCCGCGGTGGCGGCGAGCGTGACGACGACCAGCACCGCGAACAGCGGCCACACGATCCAGACACGTCGTCCGGCGAGGAGCACGGTTCCTCCGTAGTCCTTGCCGGAGCGGAGCTGATCCAACCGCGGGTCGTCGAAGCCGACCGAGAGTCGTTCCCGCTCGGCGATGTCGATGATCCGACCGACCTGCGCATCGCTCAACCCGCCGACAGGACCGACGAGCGCCGGGCGGGGATCCGCGAGCCGGAGGTCCTCGGAGGCCGACGGGGCGAGGAGCACGGCGTTGACCCCCGACGGGATGGAACCCACCCGCACCGGGACACCGGCGACGGTCTGGTCCTCGATGCCGGCAAGATCGAAGGGGGTGACGGCGTTGCCGGCGTTCAGCAGGTCGACCGTCGCCGGCGCCAGGCCGACGCCTTCGGCGCGTTGCAGCACCAGCACCGTCGGCGTGAACCCCGACGGGCACACCGGACACGGACCGGTCCACTCTCCGACGACCCCGGACGAAGTCGTCAGTCCCGCCGCCGCGAGCTCGGCGGCCAGGCCATCGGGTAGGCGTGTCGGAGCTGTCGGCCCCCCATGAGCGGGTTCGGAACCGCGCAGCACCCATGCTGGCGGAGAGCCGCTCGCGCTGCTGAGCCGATCCGACACGGGCTGGACCAGCACACTGGAGCCAGGGACCAGCGGCACCGGCTGCTGCGTCGGTGGGCTCGGCGGCATCGGTGTGCTCGGGGTCGTCGAAGTGCCCGGACCCGGCGGAGAAGTGGCCGGGAGCGTGGTCGTCGGTACCGCGAGCGGGCTCGAGGTACCGCCCATCGTCTCGGCCGGCACAGCGGCCGAGGAGGACAAGTCGTTCACGTAGCCGGACGCTCCGAACCCCGCCGTGGCGGTGCCGGCGACCGCGACGAACACCCACGTGGCGACCACCACGACCGTGGCCGTCGAGCCGAGGCGGCGATGGCGGAGGTCACGGTCCACGACCCGGCCGATGGGATCACGGGAGAGGACCAGGCGCGTCAGGCGCAACGCACCGAACCCGCATGCGAGCCACAGCGCCGGGAGGACGACAGCGGCACCGAGGCCGGCAGCTCCCAGGAACAACCCCATGGTGCCGGCGAGGACGACACCCAACACCACCCACGCGAGCAACCCGAGCGCAAGCCAGCCGACCCAGCCGATCTGCAGTGACCGGCCGGCCGGTCGGGTCACCCGGTGCCGTCCGTCGAGCAGCGCCGAGGTGGGCAGGTGCCGTGTCGAGCGCGTGAACACCACGGCACCAACCCCGGCGGCGACGACTGCTCCGATCACGAGCAACGTCACCCATGCCCAGTTCATCGTCGCGTCGATCAGCGCCGGCCATCCCGGAACGCGCAGGCGGATCCATGCCTGGGAACCCAGCCAGGACAGGGCGACACCGACGACCGCGGCGGGCAGAGCGACGATGACCGCCTCGGACGCCGCGGCCGCCGCGAGGTGCGCGGGACTGGCTCCGATCGCGACAAGGAGTCCGTTCGCCCGCATCCGTCGACGGGCGCCGATGGCCGAGGCGGCGCCCGCGAGCACACCGACCGCCGCAACGACGACGAGCATCGCTGCGATCACGTCCAGACGGGACCTCGGGGAGCCGAGGAGCTGCGTGACGACCTCACCTGTGCCGTCGACGCCGGGTCGCGCGTACGGACCGATGAGGGTGACGTCTGACGTCTGCGATCCCGGCGATCCGCCGGCACCGATCGTGTCAGCGGCGGGCGGCGTCGCACCGTCAGGGAGGCCGACATAGGCACGGACATCGACCGGCGGTGTCGCCGACGACGTGGGGACGAGCTCGCCTGGGACCACAGCCACCGATCGGGACGTGCTGGCACCCCCGACGGTGCCGATCCCCACGACAGCGAGCGTCCGTGACAAGCCGTCGACACCGAGTCGGTCTCCGATGTCCAACCCGATCGACTGCGCCAGGCCGGGGCTCACCACGACCTCGCCGCGGCGCGGAGCGCGTCCCTCCACGAGCTGGAGCACGCCGCGCAGCAGCGGATCGCGCCAGTCGGCCATGCGCACGCTCCCGTCGCTACCGCTGCCGGTGAGGTCCTCACCATCTCGCTGCTCACCCATCAGCACGAGCCCGCTCACGGTCTGCTCCACCGACACCACCGACCCTGGCGGGAGCGCCGAGCGCAACAGCTCCTCGACCCGGGATGACGCACCGGCAGCTGGTGCGGACCCGTCGTAGATGACGTCAGCTGCGCCGAGGGTCCGGTCGACCGACGTCGTCACCGCGTCGTGTCCCCACATCACCGATGCGACGCCACCCGCGACCGCCACCGCTGAGATGACCAGCACCGCCGTCCACGCGGTGCGCGCCGGCGATCGTCGGACCAGGCGCAGCGACCGCCGCAGCAGCGCTCCCCACGGAGCCCACCACGCCGTCATGGTGCCACCTGCGCAGACCGGTCGGCGAGGATGCCGTCACGGAGGTAGACGACACGGTCGGCCCAGCCCGCGACCGCCGGGTCGTGCGTCGCGAGCAGTGCAGCGATCCCCCTCTCGTCGCACCGACGGCGGATCAGACGCATGACCGACTCCGCGGTGAGAGCATCGAGTGCTCCCGTAGGCTCATCGGCGACCAGGAGGTGACGGGATCCGACGAGCGACCGCGCGATCGCGGCACGCTGCTGCTCACCGCCCGACAGCTCCGACGGGAACTGCCGGGCCAGCTCGGCGATGCCGACGTCCTCCAGAGCCGCCATCGCCTGGCGCATCGAGTCGCGGCGGGCGACACCGTCGAGCTCGAGTGGAAGCGACACGTTCTCGACGACGGTCAGCGAGTCGAGCAGGTTCCACCGCTGTTCGACGTAGCCGACCGAACCACGCCGCAGGTCCGCGAGCTCGACCGGCGAGAGGAGCCAGAGGTGTTCACCGTCGATGACCGGCATGCCCCGCTCCGGTCGGTCGAGTCCGGCCGCGATCCGCAGAAGGGTCGTCTTGCCGGAGCCGGACGGTCCCATGAGGACGACCAGCTCCCCCTCGTGCACCTCGAGGTCGATCCCATGGAGGATGCTTCGGCAGGTCCGGCCGTCGAGAACAGATGCGGCCACGTCCACGAGACGCAACACGGTGCGTCCCGGAACCGTCGTTCGCACCGCGGACGACTCGGTTGGATCCTCGGACACCTGGGTCTCCTCCGTCGGGTCGATCGTCTCGGTCATGGTCGTCCCCTCACCTGCGCCGTCGGGGTCCGAGCGCGTCGTGGCGCTGACGGCACTGCTCCAACCAGCGGAGCTCTCCGTCGATCTGTGCGATCACCGCATCCAGCGCGAACAGCCGTGGGAGATCGCCCGGATCGGCCGCCGCCTTGAGTCGCGTGTAGCGCTGCAGCTCCTCGGTGGTCGCGACCCGTTGAGCGTCGATCACCTCGTCGAGGTCGACCCCGGCGAGCGACGCCGACAGGGTCAACTTGATCACCAGCTCGTCACGGTCCGGAGCGGGCCGCGTGCGGGGCCGGGAGAACCAGTCGTCGACCTCCCGGCGACCGGCATCGGTCAGTGCGTACAGTCGCTGGTCCTGCGTTCCATGACCCGGCGCGCTGGTGCCTGCCTCGGCGACGAGACCGTCACGCTCCAGGCGTGCCAGGGTCGTGTACACCTGCCCGACGTTGAGCTCCCACAGCGCGCCGGTGCGTTCCTCGAGCTCCTTCTTGAGCTCATAGCCGTGGTGGCTGCCCGAGCTCAGCAGGGCCAGCAGCCCATTGCGCACCGACATGGCCCTCCTCCCTGACGTCCGGCGCTCGATACCTACGCAGTAGGTATATACCGAGTAGGTACCCCAGTCAAGTGAGCTCCCGTTCTGTTGTGCAGAACCAGACGGATCCGTCTGGTTCTGCACAACAGAACGGACTAGATCATTCAGCCATGTCCTCATCTGAGACTCCGACCGACGGCGACCTCGTCGTCGTCAGCACCTCCCTCGGCGACGTGCGAGGCGACTGGCACGACGGTGTGGCCCGCTTCGCCGGCATCCCGTTCGCCGCAGCGCCCGTCGGCGAGCTCCGCTTCCGACCGCCGGCGCCACGGGAGCCGTGGACCGACGTGCGCGACGCGACCGCGTTCGCTGCGGTGTCGCCGCAGAACCCGTCGATGCTCGACGCCATGTTCGGCGGTGAGGCCGAGACGTGGGACGAGGACTGCCTTCACCTCAACGTCTGGACACCGGATCCCGCACCCGCGGCGGGCAGGCCGGTCATGGTGTGGATCCACGGCGGCGGCTTCGAGATGGGTTCGGGCTCATCGGCCCTGTACGACGGGACGCACTTCGCCGGCAACGGCGTCGTGTACGTCAGCCTCAACTACCGGCTCGGCGCCCTCGGGTTTCTCGACCTCACCTCGCTCGACCCCGCCGAGGCCGGCTCGGGCAACGTCGGCCTGCTCGACCAGGTCGCCGCACTGGAGTGGGTGCGCGACAACATCGCCTCGTTCGGTGGCGACCCCGGCAACGTCACGATCTTCGGCGAGTCCGCCGGGTCGATGAGCGTGTCGCTGCTGCTCACGATCGAGCGGGCACGCGGGCTGTTCCACCGTGCGATCGCCCAGTCGGGCGGTCCGCTCACGAAGTCGCCGGCTCACGCGGCGTCAGACACCGCCGAGTTCCTCGCCGCGGCCGGCGTCTCCACCGTCACCGAGCTCCGCGACCTGCCGGTGAAGGACCTGCTCGCGGCGCACGCCGCCATGAACATCTCCCGCGTGTCGGACCCCGAGGGCGTCATCCAGCGGACCGGCAGCCCGATCTCGTTCCTGCCGTTCACACCCGTCGCCGACGGGGTCGTGGTCCCGTCGGATCCTCTTGCCGCGGTCGCATCCGGCTCGGGCGCCGGCGTCGATCTCATCGCCGGCACGAACCTCGAGGAGTGGAAGCTCTTCGCGCTGATGATGCCGAGGCCGATCCAGGACGAGGCAGCGTTGCGTGAACGGCTCGCCCTCGTCACCGACGACGTCGACGCCGCGCTCGACGCGTACCGCGCGGATCATCCGGACGCAGCACCGGCGGAGATCGAGAGCGCCGTGCTCACCGACGTCGTGTTCCGCATCCCGACGAGCGAGCTCGTCGACGCCCACGCAGCGCACGCGACGGCGCGCCAGTACCGCTTCGACTGGAAGAGCCCTGCGTGGGGCGGGATGATCGGCGCCGCGCACGCTGTCGAGATTCCGTTCGTGTTCGAGATGGTGACCGACCATCGCCTCCACGTCCTCGTCGGAGCCGACGCACCGGTCTCCTTGGCGAAGGCGATGCACCGGGCATGGGTCGCGTTCGCGACGACCGGGTCACCGTCGGTGGAGGGTGTCGGCGACTGGCCGGCGGTCACCGCCGGCGACGACCGTCGCCCGGTCGTGCTCTTCGACACGACGACCACCCTCGCCGATGATCCGCTTGCGGCGACCCGCCGCTACTGGACCGACCGGAAGGGCTGAGGCGCTGCCGAGTCGGCGAAGCACACGATCACGCCCTCATCTCTCGGTAGTACACGGTCATCTCAGCAACGAGCTCATGGCCATCATTGTGAGCGGAGACGGCTGGAAGCCCCGCAGTGTTCAGGCCGCGCTGTCTCGGCCGAGATGCACCGGGACGCTTCGATCCTCGTCGTCGAAGACTGCGACGAGTTCGAGGCGGGCGCCGAGTGCTTCGAGGTACTGGCGCAGCGTCGACACCCGGACGTCGTCGGCGTGTTCGAGCTTGGAGATGGCACCTTGGGTGACGTCGAGCTGGCCGGCGAGCTCTGCTTGGCTGACCGCTTCGCGGTGGCGGAGCTCGAACAGGCGGATCTCCTCGAGGGTCTCAGCACGCATCGCTGCGATCCGCTCGGACGCTCCATCCTTGGCGGTGACGCCGTCACGCAGGGTCGAGAACTTGGTTCGTGCCATCAGATCAATCCTTCCGTGCGGAGTTCTTCGAGGTACTCGTCGTAGAGGTCATCAGCGAGCGGGACCGCCCACTCGTACCACTTGTTCCATTCACCGGTCTTGTCGCCGCCCAGCAGCAGGATCGCCTGCCGCCGGGGGTCGAAGCTGAACAGGACACGCAGCGCGCCGCTCTGGGCGGCGCGCAGCTCCTTCATCGTCTGGTGCCGAGATGACCGGATCTGATCGACGACAGGTCGGCCGAGGTCAGGTCCGCGTTCGCCGAGCAGGTCGACGCGAGCGGTCAACGCCTCGCGCTGATCGTCGGTCAGTGTCGACCACCACTCGACGAACTGGTCTGTGGCCTCGACGTCCCACACCTACACAGTATGAGTTACCACTCATCATGAATCAAGACTCATATCGACCCCGACGCAACACACGACGTACTGCCCGCCGAGTCAACAGCAGGCGCGGCAGAGTCGCCGAGCCGCCAATAGCTGAGCGGCGAGTCCGACGCCACCACCGAACCATACGACGTCGCCGCCGACACCGGCGCCGCGACGAACACCAACACCGGCAACAGACCGGCCACCAGAACCAAGGGTTCAGTCCTCTGCGATCGCGTGCAGGACGTCGAGCCGGCCGGCGCGTCGAGCCGGGAGCGCTGAGGCCAGAATCCCCAGCGCTGATGCTGCGACGAGCAGAAGGCCGAGCCGCGCGACCGGCAACGTCAACTCGGCGTTCTCGGCGGGCAGCACCGACACGAGCGCTGCGCCGAACGCGATGCCGACGACGAGACCGAGCACCCCGCCGAAGGTGCCGATGAGCACGCCTTCGAGACGCACCATGCGACGCAGCCGCCGCCGTGACATGCCGACCGCGCGTAGCAGGCCGAGCTCCCTGGTCCGCTCGATCACCGACAAAGCAAGTGTGTTGGCGATCCCCAGCGCGGCGACCAACACGGCGAAGAGCAACAAGACGTTGACGATCGTGATGATCACACCGACCGTGCCGGTGCGACGCTCAACGAAGGCCGACGTCACCTCAGCCGACGAGTTCGGCGTCGTCGCCACGACCTTCGCGAGCCGACCGGCGACCGTCGACGGTGTCACCCCCGTTGCGGTGCGTACGAACACGAGACGTGCCACCGGCTCCACCCCGGGGAGCCCCCGCAGCGCTGCGAGCGGCGCGATCGTGTCGTCGTAGATCTCGCGTCGCCGGTAGACGCCGATCACCCGCAGGACACGGGTGGCGTCGCCTCCCCGGAGCGTGAGCCGGTCACCGATTGCGACGTGCTTGTCGGTCGCCCACCGCCGGTTCACCGCGATCTCATCATCTCCACGGGGAAGCCTGCCTTCGACCATCTCCGGGTCGACCACACGTGCCAGGCGTTCGATGTCACCGGTCGAGATCGCGAGACGACCCGGACCGCCGACGGTGTCGGAGCGAGCCGCGTACAGCGACTCGGCATCGGCGACCCCCGCGGTGTTCGAGATCGCCTGCAGGGCAGCCGCGTCGAACGGGGCCACCGATCCGGAGTCGACCACGACCTCCGCGCGGATCGACCGTGTCAGGCCG
>CAYSCB010000115.1:0-8677 GCA_964429335.1 uncultured Aquihabitans sp. | reverse complement strand
TGACGAGATGACCGTCGCAACCGACGCCTCGTACACCACGCAATGGGACTTGACCTGATCACGACCGCCACGACCGAGGGAACGCACCGTGGCTGATCTCCCGCTCTGGGGTCTGCATCCGGGACAGGACCGGGATCTCACGATCGTCGATGACGTGACGGCGCGTTTAGAGGGAGCGCCGTTCGGGCCCGCCGGAGCGATCGTGCTCCGGTCGGCGGAGGGGTCGGAGTGGTGGGTGGACCACGCCGATCCCTCCAACTTCGTCTCCTACGAGCCGCTGGAGCCGTGGCGTCGCGGAGCGGACCTGTCGGAGGACCCGATCGTCGTCGCGCTGTTCGGCGGGGAGGCGACCCTGGCGTTGGCCGACCGCTGGCGTCATGCGCGACGTGGTGACGATGCGGACCCCCGGCACCGACCCCTCGGGCGGCCCACCGGGAGAGCCCGAGGCCGGTCCTCGCCGGGGCCCGTCGCAGCGGCGGTCCTGCGGATCGATCTGGCATCAGATCCCGATCTGTCGCCGCTCGCCAGGATCGCTGCGGCCGCCGAGGCGCTGGCGGACCTCGCGGCCGCCCCGGTCGGAGCACTGCTCGACGGGGAACGCAGGAGGCTGGTGAAGTCCCTCGTCGAGGACGCCGCGATGCTCGGCCGTGATGACGTCGCCGGGCTCGACCCGCGACTCGTCGGTCCCCTCATCGAGGTCCTCGCTCGTGCAGTGGTGCTCGAGTCGGGTCTTGCCGAGCGCCTGGAGGGTCTGCACGACTGGTTGGGACAGGTCGATGTGAGCGGCCGCCGCTCGCTCGACGCACGGACACCCGCCGCGATGGTGGCTCCGCTCGCGATGCCTCGGGTCGAGGAGTCGGCCTCCTTCGATCTCCTGTACCCCTGCGCCGAAGTCCTCGAGCCCGATCTGCACGTCGATCGCAGCACACCCGCGCTCGTGACCGTCCGGACGGATCGCTCCTCCGTTCGCAGGCAACCCGGCGGTTGGGTGTCGGTGTGGCGCACAGCCGGGCTCGTCTGCCTCGGGATCGCTCCGCTGATCGAGGGCTCCGACGGCTCCGACGGTCTCGTCGCCCGGGTGGCGGTCCCACCGGATCTCGCCGAGGGCGACTACCAGGTCCGGATCGAGGACCTCGACCGACCTCCGCCCGGCGACACCGCTCCACTCCCACGCATCCGCGACGCGGTGCGCGCCGGTCGTGACGCGTGTCGACGGGAGCGTCTGGGTGAGCGGACCGCCGCACGACGCCGCTGGCGGGAGTGCGCCGATCTGTGGTTCGACATCGGCGACGACGACCGTGCCGAACTGGCGGCCCACTATGCCGAGTGGTCCAGCCCGTCAGCTCGACTCGTCGCGTCGCTCGCCGACGCGGTCGTGGCCGCTGAAGAGGACGGCGGGACCAGCGACCGCTGATCCTCAGCGCCAGCCGGCCCGCTTCATCAACTTGAGCGCCGTGGTCATGATGGTCGCGAACCCGTCGTCTCCGAGTTGGCGCAACGGCGGGGCCAGGTTCATCAGACGCTGCCGGGCGATCGTCTGGCTCTCGGTGAACTTGGTGATGCCGGCGATGCCGTGACGGCGACCGAGGCCGGAGTCACCCATCCCGCCCATCGGTGCGTCGATGCTGCCCCACGCCGCAGCGTACGCCTCGTTGACGTTCACGGTGCCGGCGTGAAGGCGGGCGGCGACGGCACGACCCCGGGCCGGCGAACGGCTCCAGACGCTGGCGTTGAGTCCGTAGCGGGTGTCGTTGGCGAGCTCGACTGCTTCGTCGTCGCTGTGGAACCGGTAGATCGACACGAGCGGCCCGAACGTCTCCTCCGCGAAGCAGGTCATCTCGGGCGTGACGTTCGTGAGCACCGTCGGCTCGTAGAAGTACGGCCCGAGATCCGGCCGAGCCCGGCCACCGGAGAGCACGGTAGCGCCCTTGTCGACGGCGTCGTCGACGTGGGCCGAGGTGACCTCGAGCTGCTCGGTCGAGGTCAGGCTCCCCATCTGGGTCGAGTAGTCGTAGGCCGCACCGGTGCGCATCGCGTCGACCGCATCGACGAACGCCGGGACGAACCGGTCGTAGATCGCGTCGGCCACGTACATCCGCTCGATCGAGATGCACAGCTGACCCGATGAGGAGAAGCACGCGCGCACGGCACCCTCGACGGTCCGGTCCAGATCCGCGTCGTCGAGCACGAGCATCGCGTTCTTGCCGCCGAGCTCCAGCGAGCACCCGATGAGGCGTTCGCCGGCCTCCGCAGCGATCCGGCGACCCGATTCGGTCGAGCCGGTGAACATCACGTAGTCGGCGATGTCGAGCAGCGGCGTCCCGATCGCCGAACCGCGCCCCAGCACGATCTGCCACAGGTCCTCGGGCAGACCCGCGCGGCGGGCCAGGTCCACCGCGAACAGGGCCGTCAGCGCGGTCTGGTTGTCGGGCTTCTGCACGACGGCGTTGCCGGCCAACAGCGCCGGGATCGTGTCGCCCGCGCCGAGGCTGAGCGGGTAGTTCCACGGCGAGATGATCGTGACGATGCCGAGCGGGTGACGCATCTCGCGCACCTCGGTCAGACCGGGGATCAGCCCCGTGCGACGGTGCGGGGCGAGCGCTCTCGCCGCGGTCCTCGCGTAGTAGCGGGCGGTGTTGGCGATGTCGGCGACCTCGAGGAAGGCGTCGCGGCGTGCCTTGCCGTTCTCGGCCTGGATGAGGTCCATGAGCTCGTCGCGGTGATCGAGCACGAGGTCGTGGAAGTCCCCGAACACCGCAGCACGTCGGTTGATCGGCGTCGCGGCCCAGGCTGCCTGGGCGACACGAGCCTGCTCGGCGGCCGCAGTGACGTCGTCGCCCGAGCACTGCGGCAGCTCGGCGATCGGTTCGCCGGTGAACGGTGACGACGTCGTCACGCTCGGCGCGTCACCGCTCGACGCGACGAGCGCGGTCAAACGCCTGCGGAGCAGGTCGTTGACCGTCGATGGAAGGGACGGGGACGTGGTCGCCCGGGTCGCCGGGTTCTTCGGGGACAGGTGGGCCGGAGCCGTGTCGGCGGTGCTCATGGTCGCGAAGCTACGCCCGGTGCCGTCGTTTCGGCGAGGGGACCGCGTCGGGGCAGACTTGAGGGATGCGGCGAACAGCGAAGCGAAGGACCCGACGGCGCGGCGAGGTGCGGATGCCGCACGAGCACCGTGCCGGGTGGAGCTTCCTGGCCGTCTCGGTCAACAACTCGCTGTACACGCTCAACGCCTTCCGCCCCAACAGGAAGTCCCGCCTGCTGTTCGGGTGGAGCTTCTTCGCGAGCTGGATCACGATCGAGCTCGCTCCGTACATCCTGCTCATTGAGGTGCTGCTGGGTGGCTGGTTCGTCCGGAAGGGCGCGCTCCGGACCAGGCCCGGCCGGGTCGGGATGGTGCTGACGCTCGGCACCTTCGTGGGGATGGCCGCGACGATCCGCCAGAGCTTCGCTGCCCGACAGGAGATCCGTGACGCTCTGCGTGACGTCGCCGAGATCAACCCGGCGGATCCGCTGCCGGTCCGTTGGGAGCGGCACATCGAGTTCGGACGTGCCGGCGGGCGCGCGCTGCGGATGGACATCCTCCGGCCCGACGTCCCTGACGAGCCCGACGACAGGCGCCCGGTGCTCGTGCAGGTCCACGGCGGCGGCTGGGTGCTCGGCTTCAAGGACCGGCAGGGTCAGATCCTGATGCGTCAGATGGCCCAGCGTGGATGGGTGTGCTGCAACGTCGACTACCGGCTCAGCCCGGCCGCGACGTTTCCGGACCACCTCGTCGACGTGAAGCGCTCGATCGCCTGGATCCGCGAGCACGCCGTCGAGCTGGGCGTCGATCCGGGCTTCGTCGCGATCACCGGAGGTTCTGCGGGGGGTCACCTCACGGCGCTGACGGCGTTGACGGCGAACCAGGCCCGATATCAGCCCGGTTTCGAGGACGCCGACACCTCCGTGATCGCCGCTGTGCCCTTCTACGGCGTGTACGACTTCACCGACCGCAACGGCGTGTGGCCTCCCAAGACGCGGTCGATGTTCATGGGGCCGGTCGTGATGAAGCGCGATCCGGACGAGCGGCCGGACCTGTGGGCGGCGGCCTCTCCGATCGATCAGGTGCACGCCGATGCGCCGCCGTTCTTCGTCATCCACGGCGACCGTGACGTCCTCGCGCCGGTCGAGGACGCACGCACGTTCGTCGACTCGTTGCGTGCAGTGGCCGATCAGCCCGTCTACTACCTGGAGCTCAAGGGGGCGCAGCACGCCTTCGAGATCATCGCGTCTGTTCGTGCGAACGCGGTGGTCTCCTCGGTCGGCCGGTTCCTCCAGGCCGTGCACGACGCCTATGTCACCGGCCCGGGCATGGTCGCGGAGCCGGCGGAGGTCACCGAGGCCGTCGGTGAACGTCTCGGTGCCGACTTCGCTGAGGCCGCCGAACCACGAACATAGGGGTCGCAATCGACAGGGTGTGTCGATTCCGCGCCCCAGAATGGGAACGAACGGCGTTCACCATTCGTCTTGACGCATCGCGAGGATCTTCACGTACGCTGGATCGGTGAAGACGGGAGGGAGTCCGACGTGACGATCGTGGACGTGCTGGCGCGGCGCGGTCGCTGGCCGACCGACGACGACGCCGAGAGCCGCGAGATCC
This sequence comes from uncultured Aquihabitans sp., assembly GCA_964429335.1. Lineage (GTDB taxonomy): Bacteria > Actinomycetota > Acidimicrobiia > Acidimicrobiales > Microtrichaceae > Dermatobacter. Next base: position 4,035 of record CAYSCB010000115.1, on the reverse strand, counting down.
TGTCGTGGCTGGTCGTCGCGTCGCTCCTCGAGGGTCACGCCGAGCTCGGTGTCGCCGAGACCCACCCGGGCACCGCCGGCGAGTTCGACTGCCTCTCGGTCTACGACCGCACGCGATTGGACCGGGGCCCCCTCGTCGACATCGACCGCAACGGGACCGTCCACATCTCGCCGCTCGACGGCGGTGCCTCGGTCTGGGACGACTTCTGGTCCGACTGCGCCACCGACGGGCCGGTCGCCGTGGCTGGACGACTCCGGATGCGCTCCCACCTCGGAGCTCCGCATCTGCACGGCGGACTGGAGGCGTTCGCCGTCTCGCAGATGGCACGTCGACTGCTCAAGCTGCACGTCTCTGCCATCGACGGCCACTGGGAGTGCCGCAACGGCATCGCGGACAGCTCGGCTGGTCCGCAGCGTCGCATCGACCTGTTCAGGCAGTACCCCGCAGCGCTCGACCGGCTCCTGTCGGCTCCGGCGCATCCGTTGGGCGACTCCGCGTACCACTTCTGGTTCCTGTTGCGTGACGGTGTGCCGGTGAGCTGCATCGACACGTTCCACTGATCCGGCGCGACACGGCGGCTCACCGACTCCGGGAACCCATGTGGCCCCGACGGCTCCGACGGGGTTGGCTGTCTGGGTGACCGATCCGTCGTCCGCACCGATCGCAGGGTCCGAACCCCACGGCTCCGGCTCGTTCCCGCTGTCGTCCACGCCGCCGCTGCGGGACCTGTGGCGCCACGCGTCGACGCGGCGACCCAAGGTCGTGTTCGCGACCGCGATGTCGTTGACGAACAAGTTCTTCGACGTGCTGCCGGAGCTGCTCATCGGTGTCGCGGTCGACGTCGTCGTCAACGAGGGTCAGTCGCTGGTCGGGCGCATCACCGGGATCGAGGACCGCTTCACACAGCTCGTCGTCCTCGCGATCGCGACGGTCGTGATCTGGATCGCGGAGTCCACCTCCCAGTACGTCGCGCACGTCACCTGGCGGAACCTCGCCCAGTCGATCGAGCACGACACCCGCATGGAGGCGTACCGCCACGTGCAGTCCCTCGAGATGGCCTACTTCGAGGACACGACCTCCGGCGGCATGATGACGGTCCTCAACGACGACGTGAACCAGCTCGAGCGGTTCCTCGACGTCGGTGCCGACAAGATCATCCAGACCGTCGCCAACGTCGTGCTCGTCGGGACGGTGTTCGCGGTCATCTCGCCGACGTTGATGGTCCTCGCGTTCCTGCCGATCCCGGTGATCGTCATCGGATCGCTGCGCTACCAGAAGCGGCTCGAACCCCGCTACGACGCCGTGCGGGCGGCGGCGACGAGCATCGGACACACATTGCACAACAGCCTCGGCGGCGTGGCGACGGTGAAGGCGTTCAGCGGCGAGGAGCGCGAGGTCGCGAGGCTGGACGACGAGAGCCGTCGCTACCAGGACGTCAACGGCCGGGCGATCGCGCTGTCGAGTGCGTTCATCCCGCTGATCCGCATGGCGATCCTGGCGGGGTTCACGATGACGCTGCTCGTCGGTGGCAACGCCGCGCTGAACGGAACCCTCGCCGTCGGCTCGTACTCGGTGCTCGTGTTCATGACCCAGCGGCTCCTGTGGCCCCTCACCGAGCTCGGTGAGATCCTCGACCTGTACCAGCGCGCGATGGCGAGCTGCCGACGCATCTTCGGTCTGCTCGAGATGACCCCGACCATCCGGCCGGGCACCCGTGACCTTCCCGTCCCGGTGCGCGGCGAGGTCGAGTTCCGTGACGTCACCTTCAGCTACCGCCACCACCCGGTCCTGCGCGACTTCTCACTGCACGTCCCGGCCGGCGAGACGCACGCGATCGTCGGATCGACCGGGTCGGGCAAGTCGACGGTCCTCAAGCTGCTGCTGCGCCTCTACGAACCCGACACCGGGATGGTCACCGTCGACGGCATCCCGATCGACCAGCTCACGTTCTCGTCGTTGCGCGGGTCGACCGGGTTCGTCGGCCAGGACGTGTTCCTGTTCCACGGCACGGTCGCGGAGAACATCGCCTACGGCCGACCCGACGCCACGATCGAGGAGATCACCGCTGCGGCGGTCGCTGCGGAGGCCGACGGGTTCATCCGCGCGATGCCCCACGGCTACGACAGCGTGGTCGGCGAGCGGGGTCAGAAGCTCTCCGGGGGTCAGCGGCAGCGGCTCACGATCGCCCGTGCGATCCTGCGAGACCCGGCGGTGCTGCTGCTCGACGAGGCGACCTCGGCGATCGACAACGAGACCGAACAGGCCATCCAGGAGTCCCTGGCGCACATCTCGATCGACCGCACGACGATCGTGATCGCGCACCGCCTGTCGACCATCCGACACGCCCACCGCATCCACGTGATGGAGGCCGGACGCATCGTCGAGGTGGGCACCCACGACGAGTTGCTCGCCGTCGGTGGGCTGTACGCATCGCTGTGGCGCGTCCAGACGGGGGAGCGCGCCGAAGTCTGAACGAGCCGCGGTAGGTTCTACCTGCAGGAGGACCACACGGAACAAGGGGGTTCCATGTCCACCACCGTCACAACAGCCGACGAGACGAGCTCAGAGCCGCACGAGCTCGATCGGGTCGTCGTCCGATTCGCCGGAGACTCCGGCGACGGGATGCAGCTGGTCGGCGACCGGTTCACGGAGCTGTCGGCGATCTTCGGCAACGACCTCGCGACGTTGCCGAACTTCCCGGCCGAGATCCGCGCTCCCGCCGGCACGGTCGCCGGCGTGTCGTCGTTCCAGGTGCACATCTCCCACACCGACATCGTCACGCCCGGTGACTCGCCGAACGTGCTCGTCGCGATGAACCCGGCGGCGCTGATGGCCAACATCGCCGACATGGCGCCCGGCTCGACGATCATCGTGAACTCGGACGCGTTCGTCGAGCGCGAGATCGACAAGGCGGGCTACGCGGAGGACCCGTTGCTCGACGGGTCGCTCGCCCGCTTCACCGTCCACCAGGTGCCGATGACCTCGATCACCCTCGAGGCGACCGCCGATCTGGGCGTCAAGCGCCGTGACGCGGAACGCTCCAAGAACTTCTTCGCGCTCGGGTTGATCTGCTGGATGTACACACGTCCGATCCAGCCGCTCATCGACTGGGTGACCAACAAGTACGAGAACAAGCCGCTCGTGCGTGACTCGAACCTCGCCGCGTTGAAGGCCGGCCGGAACTTCGGGGAGACCGCGGAGCTGTTCGACCACCCGTACACGGTTGCGCCGGCTCCGCTGCCGCCGGGGACCTACTCGAACGTGAACGGCAACACCGCCGTCGCCTGGGGTCTCGTCGCCGCGGGGCAGCTGTCGGGACTGCGGCTCGTGTACGCGAGCTACCCGATCACCCCGGCGTCGGAGATCCTCCACGAGCTGAGCCGCCGCAAGAACTTCGACGTCTGGACGATGCAGGCCGAAGACGAGATCGCCGCTGCGGCGATCGCCATCGGCGCAGCCTTCTCGGGGACGCTCGCGGTGACCGGTACGTCGGGTCCCGGTCTCGACCTCAAGTCCGAGGCGATCGGGCTCGCGATCAGTCTCGAGCTGCCGATGGTCATCGTCGACGTGCAGCGGGCCGGTCCGTCGACCGGCATGCCGACCAAGACCGAGCAGACCGACCTGCTCTCGGCGATCCACGGCCGTCACGGCGAGTCGCCGTTGCCGGTCGTGGCGGCGAAGTCGCCGGCGCACTGCTTCGACGCAGCGATCGAGGCGGCCCGGATCGCGTTGCGGTACCGGACGCCGGTGATCCTGCTGACCGACGGCTACCTCGCGAACGGCGCCGAGCCCTGGCGGCTGCCGGACGTGGCCGACCTGCCGGACCTCTCGGTGGAGTTCACGACGACCACCAACCACACCGAGCCGGACGGTCGGGAGGTGTTCTGGCCGTTCCTCCGGGATCCGGAGACGCTCACGAGGCCGTGGGCGGTTCCGGGCACCCCTGGTCTGCAGCACCGCATCGGCGGCATCGAGAAGCAGGACGGGTCCGGCAACATCAGCTACCAGCCGGGCAACCACGAGCACATGGTCCGC
>CAYSCB010000114.1:0-8678 GCA_964429335.1 uncultured Aquihabitans sp. | reverse complement strand
CCCAGCCGGAGGAAGCCGGCGTACTGGGTGATGATCTGACCGGCCGGTCGCGAGAAGTTGATCTGGAACGTCGGCATGTCGCCGCCCAGGTAGGTGACGTGGAACACGAGCTCCTCGGGCAGCTCGGCGGTGTCGCGGAACAGCACCCAACCGACGCCGAGCGGTGCGAGTCCGAACTTGTGGCCGGAGGCGCTGATCGACTTCACGCGGGGCAGACGGAAGTCCCAGACTAGATCCGGCGCGCAGAACGGCGCGGTGAACCCGCCGCTCGCGCCGTCGACGTGGATGTCGACGTCCAGGCCCGTGCGCTCGTGGAGGTCGTCGAGCGCGGCGGCGATCGCCGCGACGTCCTCGTAGATGCCGGTGTAGGTGACGCCAAGCGTCGGGACGACACCGATCGTGTTCTCGTCGACGTGGGCGAGCATCGTCTCGGCGTCCATGCCGTAGCGCCCGGGCGCCATGCCGATCTCGCGCAGCTCGATGTCCCAGTAGCGGGCGAACTTGTGCCACACGACCTGGACCGGGCCGCACACCAGGTTCGGGGCATCGGTCGACTCGCCCGCCGCACGCCGACGGTTGCGCCAACGGCGGTGCATCGCCATCCCGGCGAGCATGCAGGCCTCCGAGGAGCCGATCGCAGACGTGCCGACGGCGTCGTGGGCATCGGGCGCGTTCCACAGGTCCGCGAGCATGTGGACGCAACGCCGCTCGATCTCCGCCGCCTGCGGGTACTCGTCCTTGTCGATCAGGTTCTTGTTGATGGACAGCGCCATCAGTCGCATCGCCTCCTCGGACTCCCACGTCTGGCAGAAGGTCGCGAGGTTCTGGTGTGCGTTGCCATCGAGGGCGATCTCCTGGGCGACGACCTCGAACACCGCGCGCCGGTCCGTCGCGACGTCCGGGAAGCGGTACTTGTGGATCTCACCCGCGAGGCGGCTGATGGATTCCGTGAGGTCGTCGACGTCGGATCGCTTGTGCAGCATGGTTCCAGCTTGCCCGAGCGATGCATCCGAGGGGTTCACCTTCCTGGGGTGATCCGGGCCGGCCGGTAGCCTGCGCCGCCATGGACGCCGCGGAGTTCCTGGGACTCGAACCGACGCACAACCCGATGCGCTGGTACCTGCCGGTGAGCGACGGGATCATCACCGGCGGCAACTTCCTGTTCGGCGGGTGCGGGCTCGGCGCCGCGGTCGCTGCGATGGAGTCGGTGTGCAGCCGGCCGCTGGTGTGGGCCACAGCGCAGTACCTGAGCTTCGCGACGACCGACGAGATCATGGACCTCGACGTCACGGTCGCGGTCAGCGGACGCAACACCGCGCAGGCGCGGGCGGTCGGACACGTCGGTGACCGCGAGATCCTGACGGTCAACGCCGCGCTCGGCAGCCGTGAGCTGCCCGTCGACGGCCAGTGGGCGGTCATGCCGGAGGTCCCCGCTCCCGACGACTGCCCCGTGCGCGCACCGAGGTTCGGTCTCGAACGATCGATCATGACCCGCCTCGACGTACGCATCGCCGTCGGCTCCGGCTGGGATTCCCTGGACGGCAACCCGGTGCCCGACGGTCGATCCGCGCTGTGGGTGCGGGTGCCGGAGGTCGAGATGTCCGCCGCGACGCTGTCGATCCTCGGCGACTACGTCCCGTTCGGCATCTCACAGGCGCTGGGTGGCTGGTACCCCGGCACGAGTCTCGACAACACGCTGCGCGTCGTGCGCCTCGAACCTGCCGAGTGGGTGCTCATCGACGTCCGCGTCGACGGCCTGCACCACGGCTTCGGCCACGGGTCGGTGCACCTGTGGAGCGAGACGGGCACGCTGCTCGCCACCGCGAGCCAGTCGACCGTCGTGCGCAACCACCGCCTGGACTGACCGGATCACGCACTCGCCCAACCTCGCCCGACCCCGCCGAACTTGTAGCTGGCGGTCGTTGGGATGACGTGTGGGCGACAAGTTCGCTGAGCGCTGGCGATGTTGTAGCTGGCGGTCGCTGGGGTGACGTGTGCGCGACAAGTTCGATGGGGTCCGGGCGAGGTTGGGTAGCGTCGGGCTCATGCCGACCGACGACTCTTCGACCGCCCGAGCCCAGCCGTCCGAGCAGTCAGATCCCGCGCACGTGGTGGCCCGACTCGACCTCGAGACGAAGGTCCGCCTGTTGTCGGGCCGTGGGTTCTGGGCGCTGCACCCGCTGCCGGACCACGGCATCGACGGGATCATCGTCGCCGACGGTCCCCACGGGCTGCGCTGCCAGGTGACCGCGGGGGATCACCTCGGGTTGACCCCGGCGCAACCGGCGACGTGCTTCCCGACCGCCGCGACGCTCGGGTCCTCCTGGGACGTCGACCTGCTCGACGAGGTCGGCGCCGCGATCGGCCAGGAGGCGAAGGCACTCGGTGTGTCGGTGGTGCTCGGACCGGGCCTCAACCTGAAACGCCATCCCGCCGGTGGTCGCTGCTTCGAGTACCTGTCGGAGGATCCGCTGCTCGGCGGCCGGCTGGCTGCGGCGATGGTGCGCGGCATCCAGTCCCGCGGCGTCGGTACGAGCGTCAAGCACTACGCGGTGAACAACCAGGAGTCGCACCGCCTCGTCGTCGACGCCGTGGTCGACGAGCGGACCCTGCGCGAGCTGTACCTGCGGGGCTTCGAGATCGTCGTGACCGAATCGTCGCCGTGGACGGTCATGTGCTCCTACAACAAGGTCAACGGCACCTACGCGTCGGAGCACCGCGAGCTGCTCACCACGATCCTGCGCGACGAGTGGGACTTCGACGGCCTCGTCATGTCGGACTGGGGGGCCACGAGCGACCGTGCCGCCGGCATACAGGCCGGGCTCGACCTCGAGATGCCCGGGAGCCGCGGGGCCTTCGACGACGAGGTGCTCGCGGCGGTCGCAGACGGTTCGCTCGACGAGGCCGCGATCGACGTGTGCGCGACCCGCGTCGTCGATCTGCTGCCGCGTGGCGCCCGGGGGCGTGACGACGTGGAGGGGACGGTCGATCCCCGCCACGACGAGCACCACGCGCTCGCCCGTCGTGCGGCGTCGGCCGGCTCGGTGCTGCTCGTGAACGACGGACTCCTCCCGCTGCGCGCCGAGGGCACGATCGCGGTGATCGGATCCTTCGCCACCGAGCCCCGCTACCAGGGCGCCGGCAGCTCCCAGGTCAACCCGACCCGCCTCGACCGGGCGCTCGACGAGCTGCGCACCAGGGTTGGCGACGCAGCCCGGGTGACCTACACCGGCGCCTACGACGCACGCACCGGCGGGTCCGACCAGGCGTCCTTCGACGATGCGCTCGTCACCGCCGCTGCCGCGGACGTCGTCGTGGTGTTCGCGGGACTGCCCGCAGCGTGGGAGTCGGAGGGCTTCGACCGCACCACGCTGGACCTGCCCGAGGACCAGGTCCGCCTCATCGAGGCGCTCGCCGCCATGGCGGCCCCGGTCGTCGTCGTGTTGAACAACGGCGGCGTCGTGCACGTGCCGTGGGCCGACCGGGTGAACGCGCTCCTCGAGTGCTGGCTCGGCGGCCAGGCCGGAGCCGGCGGGGCCGTCGACGTGCTCTTCGGCGACGCCGAGCCGGGCGGTCGCCTCGCCGAGAGCGTCCCGCACCACGTCGCCCAGCTGCCGGCGGACCGGAACTTCCCCGGGAAGCCACGTCAGGTCGAGCACCGGGAGAGCCTCTACGTCGGGTACCGCTTCCACGACACGGCCGGGGTGCCGGCACGTTTCGCGTTCGGCGCCGGGCTCTCGTACACGACCTTCGCCTGGAGTGACGTCGTCGTGGAAGGACCGGCCGAGGACGGGACCTCGGCCGACGACGCGGCCCCCACCGACGTGACGGTCCGCGTCACGGTGACCAACACCGGGGAGCGGGCGGGTTCTGACGTCGTGCAGGTCTACGTCCGCGACGTCGAATCCAGCGTTCACCGACCGCTGCAGGAGCTCGCCGGATTCGCCAAGGTGCACCTCGGTCCCGGCGAGTCCCGCGAGGTCGTGATCCGTCTCGACCGGCGCTCGTTCGCCGTCTGGGACATCGCCGCGCATGCGTGGCTCGTCGAAGCGGGCCGGTTCGACATCGCCGTCGCCCGGTCGTCGGTCGATCCCGTCGCGGTGCACTCCGTCGAGATCCCCTCCGGTGACCGGGTCGCGGCGGGTCCGCGGCCGGCCGGGTTCGTCGCGACCGACGACGAGTTCGCCGCGATGCTCGGTCGACCCATCCCCGCACCGGCCCCGGTGCGACCGTTCAACCGGAGCTCGACGCTCGAGGAGATGGAGGAGACTGCACTGGGCCGGATGATCGGATCGGTCGTGCTCCGCGAGGCCGCCAGACGGGCACAGGCCGAGTTCCCCGACCCCGACGACGCCACGATCGCGATGGTGAAGGCGGCGGTCCGGGAGGGCCCGGCCCGGGCGTTGGTGCTGCTCAGCGGCGGCTCGATCCGGTTCCCGCAGCTCGACTCGGTGCTCGACGCGCTCAACGGCCGTTACGGCGCCCTCGGTCGATCGGTCATCGACGGTGCAGCCACGCAGCTCGGAGACGTGACCCGTAGGCTCCGCGGCCATGACTGAGCCGACCCCGACCGGAGCTCCGACCGGACCACGTTGGGGCATGACGATCCCCTTCGACGGGGTTCCCCTCCACGACCAGCGCGACTGGATCGTCGAGCTCGAGGACCTCGGCTACACCGACGTGTGGTCGGCCGAGGCGATGGGAGCCGACGCGTTCACGCCGCTCGCGCTGGCATCGGTGTGGGCACCGTCGCTGCGACTCGGCACAGCGATCGTCCCTGCGTTCACCCGCGGACCCGCGTGCATGGCCCAGAGCGTGGCGAGCCTGGCCGACGCGGCACCCGGCCGGTTCGCGTTCGGCATCGGCACCTCGTCGGACGTGATCGTCGAGCGATGGAACGGGATCCCGTTCACCGAGCCGTACGGCCAGGTCCGTGACATGGTGCGCTTCCTGCGCAGCGCGCTCACCGGCGAGAAGGTGACGGCGACGGTCGGCGCCTCGGAGGTCCGCGGGTTCCGGCTCGGGGTCACCCCTGAGGTCACGCCCCCGATCCTCATCGCGGCGCTCCGCCCCGGGATGCTCCGCCTCGCGGGCCGAGAGGGCGACGGCGCCATCATCAACTGGTTGTCGGCGCAGGACGTGGCGACGGTCGCGCCGATCGTGCACGACGCTGCCGCTGGCGCGTCCCGTGAGATCGTCGCCCGCATCTTCGTCGCGCCGACCGAGGACCGCGACGCGGTGATGGCGATGGGTCGCTACGCGATCGCCGCCTACCTGACCGTGCCGGTCTACGCGGCGTTCCACGAGTGGCTCGGCCGCGGTGAGCAGCTCGCCGAGATGTCGCGACTGTGGCGTGAAGGTGACCGCAAGGCGGCGCTCGAAGCGATCCCCGACTCTCTCGTCGACGAGCTCATCGTCTGGGGGTCACCGGAGGCGTGCCGGGAGCACATCGGCCGGTACGTCGCCAACGGCGTCACGACCCCGGCGATCGCGGTGCTGCCGTTCGGGATCGACACCCGACAGGCGATCCGCGACCTCGCTCCTCGCTAGGTCCGCTGCGGTCAGGTGAGCCGGGCGCGGAGCGCCGGCTTGTCGACCTTGCCGGATGCGTTCAGGGGGATCTCATCCACGCTCACCACGGACCGGGGTCGCTTGAAGCCCGCCATCCTGTTCTCGGTCCAGTCGATGAGCGCCTGTTCCTGCGCAGGTGCCTCCACAGGGGCATCTCTCCAGACGACGACGGCGCAGACTCGCTCACCCCAGAGGTCGTCGGGAACGCCGACGACCGCGACCGAGGCGACGTCGGGGTGTTCGGAGATGATGTCCTCGACCTCACGGGACGACACGTTCTCGCCGCCGGTGATGATGATGTCCTTGCGACGGTCGACGACGTGCAGGTAGCCGGAGTCGTCGATGCGGCCGATGTCGCCGGTGCGGAACCACCCACCGTGGCGGGACGCGGCGGATGCCCCCGGATCATCCCAGTACCCGGCGCACACCTGGTCGCCGCGGACGACGATCTCCCCGGCGTCACCGGGTGCCACATCCACGCCGTCGTCGTCGACGATGCGAACGTGCACCAACGGCGAGGGTCGACCGGCCGCCGACAGCAGCCACGGCTCGTCCGCTGCTGCCCGCCGATGCTCGTCCGGCCCGAGGAACACGGCGTTGCCGGAGAGCTCCGTCATCCCGTACCCCTGTGCCAGACCGACCTCCGGCAGCTCCGCGAGCGTGCGGCGCAGCAGGTCGAGCGGCATGGCGGACGCGCCGTAGCCGATCCGCCGGAGCGAAGCGAGGTCGTCGGGTCGACGGTCGGGATGGTCGAGGAGCATCGCGAGCATCGTCGGCGCCAACGACATCGTCGTCACCCCCTCGGTGCGGATCGCATCGAGGACGGCGGCGGCGTCGAAGCGGGGGAGCAGCATGACTGTGCGACGGGCGAGGTGGTGGATGACGACGTTGTAGGCGGCGACGTGGAACAGCGGGAACGGGAACAGGTAGACGTCGTCGTCGGCCACGGGTCGTGCCAGCGACGTGTTGAGCGCCGCTGCGATCAACGAACGGTGCGTGAGCAGCGCTCCCTTCGCCCGTCCCGTCGAACCCGAGGTGTGGATCAGCCAGGTGTGGTCGTGGTCGTCGAGGCCCGACCGTGGCGGTTCGGGATCGAACGTGAGCAGGTCGGCTGCGTCCAGGGTGCCATGGGGAAGATCGCCGTGGATGGGATCCACCCCGTCGAGGCAGTACCAACGGCGTACGGCGTGCAGCGCATCGGCGTGCGGGGCGAGGCGGGTGAGCTGCTCGGCGGAACCGACGACCACCGATGCGCTCGCAGCGCGCAGCATCTCGGCCTGCTCCTCGGGAGTGTGGCGGATGTTGCCCGGAACCAGGACCGCCCCGGCGCGTGGCACGGCGTACAGGGCGACGACCAGCTCCGGTCGGTTGTCGGAGAACCATGCGATCCGCTCGCCCCGCCCGACTGCGTGTGCGAGCGCCGTTCCCACCCGCTGAACGGCGTCGTCGAGCTCGGCGAAGGTGTAGCGACGGTCGCCGACGACGAGCGCGTCGACCTCGGGGTCCGCCCCGGATGCGAACTCGATCACCTCGTGCAGGAGCATCGGTCGACGATACAGGCGCCGCGCTGTTCTGAGCTCGGGTCGGATCGCTCCCGCATCGGGTGCCACGCGACCCGAGTTCGGCGTGGGCCGGCTACTCGTCGATGCCGACGGGGCCGTCGTCGGTGATCTGGTCGAGGTACTCCGACATGCCGTAGCCGACCGTGGCTGCGGGGTCCGAACCGATCGCCTCGTCGCGCGTCCATCGGGTGAGGCCCTCCGAGATGCGTGTGACGCGGCCGTCACGACGGTTGCGCAGCGGGATCAGGTTCACGACCTCGCCGGTCACGGTCCGGGAGATGCCGAAGCGCGACTCCGGTGGCCCAGTGCGGAACGTCGCGGAGATCCGACCGTGGTGACGATCCTCGCCGACCCATTCGGTCGCGACGGTCATGCCCAGCACGTACTGGAGCTCCTCGCCGTCCCACACGAACCCGCTGCGGGTTCCCGGACCCTCCGCCCGTGCGATCCGGCCCAACATCAACCCGGTGCCGTCACCGAAGTTCATCGTCAACCAGCGGTAGTACCAGGGGGCCTGCCACGTCCGTGGACCCCACGAGTGGTCACGCAGCCCCTGCCCGTCGATCGTCCACGTGTCGTCGCCGACGCTGATCGTGCCGCTCGCGGTGACGAGCTGCTCGTAGTGGCCCTTGGCGAACTCCTCACCGGCGCGCTCGTGGCGACCTTCGGCCTCGCCGCCGAACGGCCGTGAGATCCCTCGGTAGGTGAGATCCACCTTCGCCTCCGCAGAGGGGTTCTCGGTGAAGGCCCGACGGGGATGGGCCATGTCGAGCGGTTCGGACAGGACGACGACCCGGCCCTCGTAGGCGACCCGCTGGTGCCCACCGCCGGCTGCCTCGTCCGGACGGTCCTCGGTGCGGAACGGCTCGACGACCTCGATCGTGGCGCCACCGGCGTCGAAGCGCTCGTTGCCGTCGATGTCCGCGCGTTGGAACATGAACGCGACCCTGCCGTCGGGCAGGTAGAGGCAGACGGTCATCTCGGCGTGGCCCTCGTTGGGCCGGTTGCCGACGCGTACGAACCCGCCCACTCGCGCCGACGCGTCGTACACGTTGAAGTACATCGACTCGTTGAACGTGGGTTCGGGCCCCGGATGCATGTACTCGTCTGACGGGTCGAGTCGGATCCGCATCGGTGGTCCTCCTGGTTCGGGGCAGCGTGGTTCGGGCTGGCGTCGACGGGCGCTGGCGGCTACCCGCCGGTGATCCTGGCCTGCAGCCGCCGCATCGCGCCCAGCCAGCGTTCCCGGTCACCGGCACGTGCACGTTCGTAGTCGGCGACCTCGGGGTGGGGGAGGATCAGGAACCGTTCATCCGCGAGTCCCACGATGACGGCGTCGGCGACCTCCTCGGGCTCGATCACCCCCTGGGCCTTGACGACCTCCGCCGCGAGCGCGCTGTCCGCGTCCCCGCTGTCCCCAGCAGCCCCGGCACCGAACAGCAGGGGTGTGCGCACGCCCTGCGGGCAGAGGCACGCCACGTGCAGACCCCGGTCGCCGTAGGTGACCGACAGCCACTCGGCCAGCGCGACCGCGGCGTGCTTGGT
>CAYSCB010000113.1:0-8684 GCA_964429335.1 uncultured Aquihabitans sp. | reverse complement strand
GTCGCTTGCGGCGTCGGTGTAGCCGGCCTTCGACGCGGCGATCAGCTCGGCGAGCGCACGCTACGCGGCGTAGCAGGCATCGTCGGGATCCGGCAGCGTCGGCGGCGGGGGGTTCGGCGGTGACTCCGGCGGCGGGGGCGGTGGTGGAGGCTCGTGGTGACAGACTGTCGGTCGACTCCTGGAGGGACGCCGGGACCATCCTCATCATCGTCATCGTCGTGCTGGTCGTGCTCGTCGGCCTGTTCGTCGTCGTCGGACTCAACAAGCTGCGCCAGCAGCGAGTGTCGGTCGACGAGGCCTTCGCCGGCATCGACGTGCAACTCACCCGCCGCGCCGAGCTGATCCCCAACCTCGTCGAGACCGTCAAGGGCTACATGGGTCACGAGCGCGGCACGCTCGAGGCCGTCACCCAGGCCCGTGCAGCGGCGCAGTCGGCGAGCAGCGTGCAGGAGAAGGCAGCGGCCGACGGCCAGATGCGCCAGGCGCTCGCGAACCTGTTCGCTGTTGCGGAGGCGTACCCGGACCTGAAGGCCTCGGCGAACTTCCAGCAGCTCCAGGGTGAGCTGACGCGGACCGAGGACCAGCTCGCGTTCGCCCGCCAGTACTACAACGACGCGTGCGCGACGTTGAACCGCACCATGGTCACGATCCCCTGGTCGCTGCTCGCCGGGATGTCCGGCGTCGACAAGGGTGTGTTCTACGACGCACCCGAGGCGAACGAGTCGCCACCCACCGTGTCGTTCTCGTGATCGTCGTTCTCCTGGCCTCAGCGTCACGGTGAACGAACGGGGAGTCGACAACGGCACTGCCGACGGTGCCCGCGCCGCCATCATCGAGGCGACGTGGCGGGAGCTCGACGGTCTCGACGCGTCGCAGCTCGTCGCCGGGTTGTCGCTGCGGCGTATCGCGGACGCTGCTGGCGTATCGCCGGGAACAGTCAGGTACCACTTCCCGACGATGCGGGACCTCGGCCTCGCCATGGCGGACGGGCTCCTCGCCGGGATGAGCCTCGTGCCGATCGAGGAGACGGCCGAAGGGCTCGCGCTGCTGGCCACCGAGGGTCTGGCGACCGCCTCACGCACCGCCGCGCAGACCAACTGGGACATCCTGTCGGTGCCGGAGGAGCGTGAGTTCGAGGGGAGGGTGCGCCGCCTGGTCGACATCGCCTTCGGCGATGGTCCCGACGCCGAGCACATGCGGCAGGTGTTGCGCACGGGCTACTGGGGAGCGTTCCGTCCCGACGTCGACACGATGCTGCAGGTCACGCTGGACGGCTCGGGTCGTGCGACCGTGGATCCGTTCACCGTGCGCGACATGAGCATCATCACCGGGGCGTTGTCGACAGCGCTCCTCATCGAGGATGTCTGTCAGCCGGGAGAGGTTCGCCCGGACCTGTACGCGGACGCCGTGGTGGCGCTGGTCCGCGGCTTGACGATCCCGGTCACTCGGTCCCGGTCGATCGCAGAGATCGCGGCGGAGATGCACGCGGATCTCCCCGGTGGTCGCGGGAGCCGGAGTGCGTACATCGAGCTCGCCTGGGCGGCTGCGCCCCTGTTCTCCGACGGGTTCGACGACGTCGGCTTCGCCGCCGTCCTGCAGGGCGCGGGCTCCGGGTTGACCATCGAGTCCGTCGTCGAGGCCTTCGGCACGGTCCGGGCGGTGGCGGCCACGTCGTTCTCGCGGCATCTCGACGACATCGCCGAAGCGGCGGTCCGTCGCAGGGGCCACTCGGCGGAGATCGCGGTGGCGGACGTCATCCACGAGCTCGTCCGACGGGCACAGGCCGAACCGTGGGTCGTGCTCGCGCTCCTGCAGGAGCGGATGGACGCCGTGATCCGGTTCGGGGATCGCGTCGGTGCCGATGACATCAGAGCCCTCGTCCCCCTCGACCTGCTCGTGCGTGACGCTCTCGTGGCGGTTCGGCCGGAGCTCGCGGAAGGCGATCTGGTCGTTCTGGCGTCGATCATCGTCGACGCGGCGCTGTTGCAGGCGGCGTCGATGCCGGGCGCTGCCCTCGCCTCGATCACCGCGCGTGTGCTGCCGTTGGCGCTTCCGGGCTGACGTGTTCGCGCGAACGCGCGAGCAAACGGGCGGGATCTGATCCCGTGTGACCGATGTGTCGGGGTCACGGTTGCGCAGGCAGCGCCAGGCGTACACGATCGGTCGCGCAGCGGTCCGATCCCACGGGAAGGGGGGCACGGACCCCTCGGTCGGGTCCGGTCATCGCCCCATCCACCGGACCCGACCGATGCTCTCGGAGGAGCGCCTCGCAACGGCCGACGGCCCCGGCGTGGTGTCCGCTGCACCCCTGCACAGTGGGTCGCCGGACCCATGCCCGTGCCGTGGTTGTGCACCTCTGCCCAGTTCCCTGGCAGGGTCGGTGTCGTTACCGTGAGGAGACCCGGAGAGTCCGGGAACATGCTGGGGAGCATCGGGATGGCCATCGTCGACGCCGAGTCGAACAGGATCGAGAGTCCGACGCAGCAGACGGTCCGGGCCGACGTGCGGCTCTTCCCCGTCGCCGACCGCATCGGCGACCACGTCATCGACATCCGGGACCAGCGGCCACGTGCCATCTGCGGACCGGTGCTGTCGCGACGGTCCATGAGGATGCTCGTGCTGAAGGCCGGCATCGTCGTCGCCGACGTGTTGATGATCGTGCTGGCGTACTCGTTCGCCACGTGGTTGGCGTCGAACGTCCTCGGGTGGTCACCGCGGAAGCTGCAACAGCACGCGGTGCTCGCAGCGTTCACGCTCGCGATCTGGCCCGTGCTCTTCGCGAACCAGCAGATGTACGCGGCCCGCTTCCTCACCCGACTGCTCGACGAGCTCCGTCGCACGCTGCACGTCGTCGTCATCGGCACCCTGGTGCTCGTGGTCATCGGCTGGTCCGTCGGCAACCACGTCAACCGCTTCTGGGTCGTCACCTTCCTCGTCACGGCGCTCGTGCTGGTCAGCCTCGAGCGCTTCGCGATCCGCCGAGCGTTCGTCCACCGACGTCGGAGCGGTCGATCGCTCCGTCCCGTCGTCATCGTCGGCACCAACGCCGAGGCGCTGGACCTGGCGACGTCGTTGTCGGACCCGACGCTCGGCTACGAGGTCGTCGGATTCGTCGCCACCGACGATCGGAGCCCCGATCGGATCCTCGGTCGTCCCGTCCTGTCCGGGACGGCCGGCACGGTGGCGTTCGCCCAGGCCCTCGATGCTCAGGGGGTGATCCTCGCCACGACCGGTCTGGAGGTCGGCCTCTCGAACCGCCTGCTGCGTGATCTGCTCGACGGTGGGCTGCACGTGGAGATGACCTCGGGTCTGCGTGACGTGACGCCGGAGCGCATGACCGTGCGCCCGATCGGTCGTCACCCGGTGATCTACCTGGAACCCGCCCGCAGCTTCGGTTGGCGGGCGGTCGCGAAGCGGGTCTTCGACCTCGTGACCTCGACGATCGCCCTCCTGATCACCGCCCCGGTCCTGGTCGTGTCCGCGATCGCGATCAAGGTGACATCACCGGGGCCGATCTTCTTCCGCCAGGAACGGGTGGGTCGTGACGGCGAGCCGTTCGACGTGATCAAGCTGCGCACGATGGTCGTCGACGCAGAGGATCGCCTCGACGAGGTCATGGACCGCAACGAGTCCGACGGGCCGTTGTTCAAGATCAAGGACGACCCCCGAATCACCTCCGTCGGTCGCATCCTGCGCAAGCTGTCGATCGACGAGTTGCCGCAGCTCTGGAACGTGATCCGAGGTGAGATGAGCCTCATCGGCCCCCGTCCGGCGCTGCCACGTGAGATCGACGGATGGGGCGAGGAGCTGCACGAACGGCTCCGGGTGCGCCCGGGCATGACCGGCATGTGGCAGGTCCACGGACGCAGCGAGGCGGCGTTCTCGGAGTACGAACGACTGGACCTCTACTACGTGGACAACTGGTCGATCGTCATCGACGTGGGCATCCTGGCGCGGACGATCCCGGTCGTGCTGTTCGGTCGCGGCGCCAGCTGAGCCCCTGCGTCACACGATGCTGGCAGCTCCACCGCCACCGGCGGGTGGAACGAACGCCACCATGAAGCCGTCCGTCCCGCCGCCGGGAGCCGTCGTTCCCATCTGACCCGTGGTGGATCCGGACGCCACGAGCAGGCCGGTGCCGGTCCGGGTCAGTCCGGTCACGCGTTCGTCGCCGGTGGATCCGAACTGGGCGACCCATCGCAGCTCCCCGGTCGCCAGGTCGATCGCGGCGAGGAACCCGTCGAGGCCACCACCGGTCGGGGGGAGCGTGTTGGGTGGTGTCGTCGTGGGTGGTGTTGTCGTGGTGGGTGACGGGCCCGACGTCCGATCGCCGGAGTCGGGTCTCGCTGTCGGCGTCAGGGAGATCCTGGTGCCGCCGACGATCTCGCCGGCGGTCGTGCCGACGACGTACACGGTGTCGCCGTCGACGGCGACGCCGGACGCCTCGTCGTCCGCTGCGGATCCGAGCTGCACCGACCACCGCATACGACCTGACGCATCGAACGCGTTCACCATCGCGTCGGTGCCGCCCAGGTTGGTGGCGGTGCCCGCAGCACCGTCGGTCGCGCCGGCAGCGATGAACGTCTCGGTCCCACGACGCGGGTCGCCGCCACTTGCCACTGCCAGTGCACGATCGCTCCCGGTCGTTCCGTACTGGGTCATCCACCGCTGGCCGCCGCTCTGGTCCATCCGGGCGATCCAGGCGTCGCGACCACCGACGTCGCCGCTCGTGTCACCCCGTGTGCGGCCGTCGGTCCAGCCGGTGACGACGGCGTCGCCGTCCTTCGAGGTCGTGACCCCGGTCGCGGCGTCTGGTGCGGCGGAACCGAACTGCCGCGCCCACCTGAGCTCACCGGTCGAGGTGATCCGGGTCACCAGAGCATCCCCCGCGCCGAGTTGGCCGCCGGTCGGTTCCCTGGCACCGGCGAACAAGCCGACCGCCTGGCCGACGGCATAGACGTCCTGGCCGTCGGCGGTCATCGTCACCCCGGCGAAGGAGTCGTCCGCATCGCTGCCATAGCGCGTCGCGACACCGAGCGTCGCGTCGGGGCTCACCGGGGCACACCACGCGTCGGTTCCGCCGGAGCCCACCGACGGCGCACCGATCGGGGCAGCGGTGCTGCCGCAGGTCGTCATCGTCTGAGATGATGTCGTGGTCCCAGATGGTGCCGACGTGATGCCGGTAGCGGTCGCCGTGTCGGTCTGGTGTGACTGCGTCGTCGACCTCGGCGTTCCGTCGACGGCGGCGACGACGTCGAGGAACGCCGCGGTCGGAGCGGACGAAGGTCGGTCGACAGCGCTCAGGCCGGTGGTCGTCCCGGCGCCGATCACCACGTCGTCATGTCCGGTCGCTGCGTTGATGACATCGTCGCCCGGACCGCCGACCTGGCGTACCCAGGCCACCGGGAGCGGGGTGTCGGCACCCGGGGCCGTCGTCGTCGTGGGGGGCGATGTCGTCGTGGTCGTGGTGGTCGTGGTCGTGGAGGCGGCCTCGTCACGGGAGCAGCCGGTGACGATCGTCGCCAGCACGAGGGTGCACAGCGGGATCGTCCACGGCAGGATCCGACGGGTGAGGCGTGATCGGTGGGTTCCGGCCATGTGCAGCAGTATCACCGCTGGGCAACGGGTGTCGGCGTCACGGCTTCCTGGCGGGGCATCGGTACGCTCCGGGCCGTGCGCACCTCCGGTCATGGATGGTCCCGGATCCCCGGAGCTGTCATCGCGATCCTGCTCCTGAGCTCGTTGCTGGTCCCTGGCTGCTCGAACGGCGTCTCGATCGACGTCGAAGGCGTCGAGGCCCGTTGGATGTCCGTTCCCGGACCCGGGGATCGGGAGGCGCTGGTGGTCACCGCGGTGGACGTCCCGAAGGCCGAGCGCCGGACGCGGCCTCTGTTCGTCGTGCTCCACGGTGCCGGCCAGAACGCCGTTGAGATGACCACCTACGGGGGGTGGGCGGTCGCTGCGCGGGACAACCACGCGGTCGCCGCGTTCGCCCAGGGGCTGGACGACACCTTCAACGCCGGGACGTGCTGCGGAGCCAGTGCGAGGAGAGGTGTCGACGACGTCGGCTACCTGGACCGGTTGATCAGGACCGTGACGACGAAGGTGGGTGCCGATCCGTCGAAGGTGTACATGGTCGGGTTCTCCAACGGCGCCATGATGACCTACCGCTACATGTGCGAGGGTGCGACGCGCTTGAGCGGTGCGGTCTCGCTGGCCGGGACGAACGCCGCTGGTTGCACGCCGCAACGCCAGACGGCGTTCCTGCAGGTGTCCGGGGCCGCTGACCAGACCGTTCCGATCGGCGACACGCCATCGATCAACGAAGCCGAGCTGGGACCGCTGGTGCCGGTCCAACAGGCGGTACGTGAGCTCGCGGCCGCCTGGTCGTGCGGACCACCGCAGCGGGAGGTGAACGGTGCTGTCACGACGAGGACGTGGGTCGGCTGCTCGGAGGGCGGCAGCGTGCGCTTCGACGTGCTGGCTGGGATCCCGCACATGTACCCCTTCGTCGGGACCACCTACAGCGCCACGAACGAGGCGCTCGCGTTGTGGGGGTTCCACTGATGCGTGCGGGGGTTCCACCGGCGTGATCGACCACGGGCGGGTTCAGGGACACCTGCCGTCCCCGTGATGTGGCAGTCTGCTGGGATGAGCGATCTGCCGCCTCTCGACCAACCGCAGGCTTACGTCGTCGTGGGCCCCAACGACCAGCGCGGTCCGTACACACTCGATCTCCTGATCGGGGAAGTCGCCGCAGGCCGGCTGCACGACGCAACGCCGGTCTGGTGGCCCGGTCTGGGCGAGTGGACCACGATGAACGCCCATGCCGGCGTCGCGGCGGAGATCGCCCGCCGTCGCGCTGCTGTGGCACCGCAGCCCGCCGCCGCTGCGCCGGGACAACCTGTCGGCTACGGGCAGCCTCCGGATCCGAACGCCTACGCACAGCCGCAGCCGCAGCCGTCGGTAGAGCCGCAGCCGCAGCCGCAGGTGGAGCAGGCCGCTGCCTACGGCCAGGCAGCTGGCTCCGGTCAGTACCCGCAGCCAGGACAGTACGAGCAGCCCGGTCAGTACGAGCAGTACGCACCACCGGCCGAACCACAGCCTCAGGTCCAGCAGCCTCAGGTCGAGCAGGCCGGCCAGTACGAGCAGGCCGGCCAGTACGAGCAGTACCAGCCGCAGCCGGAACCGCCGGCCAGCGCAGCAGCGACGACGGACCTGCCGACGATGGATCCGGTCGTCCCGGGCTCGGTCATCGAAGCCGAAGCGGTGGACGCGGTCACCCCCTCGTCGGTCACCGAGGAGCACCGGAACCTGTTCCAGGGCCTCGTCGATCGCTCCCGCAGTCGTTCGGAGGCGGGCGACAGGATCCGAGAGGTGGACGCGGCGTTCGTCGACGCGGTCGTCTCCGGAGCCGAGTCGCAGGGGTTCACGGTGACGGATCGCACCGATGGCGAGGTCAACCACGACCTGCGCTTCGACGGGGGACCGGGAGAGACGCTCAGCATCACCGTCGGTCGGATCAGAGCGGAGGATCCGACCGAAGCTCGCCGGTCCCACCTCCCGTTCAACGTCCGGTTCCAGTCGGCGACGTGGAGCGGTTCCCTGCAGGCCGGCTCGGGCGAGCACGGAGAGGTGTCCATCGTCTCGGACGAGTGGAGCGGGCAGGCGACGTCGACGGTGTCGTTGCTGCTTCCGCTGGAGGACTACCTGGGGCCGGAGCTCGACGTCGATGCGGTGTCCGTCGTCCGTGACGTGGGTGCGACCGTCTCGGTGGTCAGTGCTCGGATGCGCTGAGCGTCACAGCGTCCACCGTGGCATGACGTCGCGTCACCACGGCACCACGGTCCGACCATGATCTCCGATGACCCGCACGTCGATGATGACCCGGTCGGTGCCGCGTCATCGATCGGGTCCGTCGCGTGGTACCGCCTCCCGCCGTCGCTCGCTGCCGATCGGCTCGATGTCGACCCGTTCGTCGGACTGGGTCGCGGCGAGGTCGAGCGCAGGCTCGAGCGCTACGGCCCCAATCGGCTCGCCGAGGCTCCGCGGCGGCCAGCGTGGCTTCGCTTCCTCGACAAGTTCAACGATCTGCTCGTCTTCATCCTGATCGGTGCCGCGGTGGTCTCGGCCGCCGTCGGCGACCTCAAGGATCCGATCGTCATCGGGATCGTGCTGCTCATCAACGCGGTGCTCGGCTTCATCCAGGAATCGCGTGCGGACGACGCCCTGGCCGCGCTCGAGAAGATGCTGGAGGTGATCGTCCGGGTGCGGCGTGACGGCACCGTGACCGAGGTCCCCGCAGCGGAGCTCGTCCCGGGTGACGTCGTGCTGCTCGAGGCCGGCGACCGGATCCCGGCAGACGGGAGGTTCCTGCTCGCGAGCTCCCTCGCGGTCGACGAGTCGACCCTCACGGGCGAGTCGGTGCCGGTGGACAAGACCGCAGACGCGATCGGCGGCGGGACCGACGACTCCGACGGTGACCTCGCGGTGACGGAACGCTCCAACTGCGGCTACATGAACACGACGATGGCTCGTGGTCGTGCCGAGATGCTCGTGACGGCGACGGGCATGGGCACCGAGGTGGGCCATCTCGCCGGCATCCTGGCGGCGACGGAGGATCCGCCGACCCCGCTGCAGCTTCAGCTCGACCGGAGGGGTAGGGCGCTCGCGGTGATCGCGGG
>CAYSCB010000112.1:0-8691 GCA_964429335.1 uncultured Aquihabitans sp. | reverse complement strand
TCCGACAGCACAGGACCTTCCGACAGCACAGGACCTTCCGACAGCACAGGACGCTCCGGCTGCTGCGACGCCGGGCTCATCCGACGATCTCGGCGATCTGCGCGGACGCACGCTGGCGCAACGTGTCCGACAGCCCCACGTATCCCAGCGGCAGCGCCTGGGACTGGCCGGTGCTCAACATGTAGGCGAGCCAAGTCCGCAGCGTCTCGGCCTGCCGGGCGTCGACCTGGTCGCGGTAGGCGAGGAAGTACGTCGGCGCTGTGAGGGGGTAGGTGTCGGCGCCGGGCGCGTCGAGCGGGTCGTAGGTCAGGTCGTCGCGCACCGTCGCGTGCTCGACCGCCGCGGCGGTGCCCTTCGCGGTGGGTCCGACGAAGTGGCCGTCCCGGTTCCGGATGGATGCGAACGCCAGGTCCGCCTTGATCGCGTCGGCGAGGTCCACGTAGCCGATCGCCCCGTCGGTCTGAGCGATGACCGTGGCGACACCGGAGTTCTTCTCGGCACCCTGGGTCCCGGCCGGCCAGTTGACCGTGTCGCCGGCGCCGATCGTCCACACCGCCGGCGATGCCTTGGCGAGGTAGCTGGTGAAGTTCGCGGTGGTGCCGGAGCCGTCCGAGCGGTGCACGACGACGATCGGGCGTGCCGGGAGGTGGACGCCCGGGTTGTCGGCGACGACCGCGGGGTCGTCCCATGTCGTGATGCGGGCGGAGAAGATCCCCGCGAGGGTGTCGGGGCGCAGGCGCAGCTCCTCGATGCCGTTCAGGTGGAAGCTCACCGTGATGGGTGCGGCCACGCTCGGGAAGTACAGGACCGGTCCACCCTGGAACGACTCGGTGGGCTTCGCCGCCGAGTCGGTCCCGGCGAAGTCGAGCGTCCGCGTCGCCAGCTGCTTGCGGCCGTCGGCCGATCCGCTCTTCGCGTAGGTCACGATCTCGCGGCCCGAGATCGCGTTGAAGTCCGCGTTGACCGCCTGCGCGAACGCATCGACGAAGCTGGACCCGCCGCCGGCGATGGACGCTGTCAGCGCCCTGATGTCGCCCGTGGAGGGAGCAGCCGGTCCCGTCCCCGTCGATCCACCGGTGGTGGTTCCGCCCGGCGGCGACGCATCACCGCTGCACGCTGGGACGAACAGGCTCACCACGGCGACGCACACGGTCAGCAGCACTGCCAGCGGCACCGTCTGCACCGTCGGTCTCGGACGGCGCTCGACTCGGCGGATCGGGGACGCTCCGGGGCTGCTCACCGGGATCCACGGTACGAGGCACGGATGTCGGGCCGGCGGTGCCGGGGTGAACGGGAGGTGAACGACGGCTGAAGGTTTGCCTCAGCGTCGGAGGAACCGGGCGACGACCCCGCCGTCGGTGGGCCAGGTCAACACCTCGTCCAGTTCGGCGACCGGGACCCAGCGCCGGTCGTCGACCTCGCGGCCGGGGGTGAACCCCTCGTCGTCGACGACGGTCATCTCCCACCAGCGAACGCGCTTGTCCTCGCCGCGAGGCGTGTCGTAGCGGACCTCACCGAGCGCTTCGCCGAGCTCGCAGCGCAGGCCGGTCTCCTCGAGCACCTCGCGCAGCGCCGCCTCACGGTGGCGCTCCCCCGGCTCCAGCTTCCCCTTGGGCAGCGACCAGTCGTCGCGCGGCGGCGGCCGGTGCACGACGACGACCTCGACGCCGTCGCGGCCCGTGCGCCACACGACGCCACCGGCGGCGCGCACGACCGGCCGCCGTTCCGGTGGGCTCACCGCCGGCCGACCGACACGCGCTTCAGCGCCTGCTCCTGCAACTCGAGGTGCGTCTCGACGGTGCCGTGACCTTCGACGTGGCTCCAGCGGTCGTCGACCTGTCGCCACGCGAGGGTGTCGTCCGCGAGCGACACGGCGAGCATCTCGTCCATCCGGACCCGCAGCTCCGGGGAGCGGACCGGGACGACGGCCTCGACGCGCCGGTCGAGGTTGCGGGGCATCAGGTCCGCCGAGCCGATGAAGTGCAGCTCCTGGCCGGGGCCGCGGCCGTTGGCGAACCGGTAGATGCGTGAGTGCTCGAGGTAGCGACCGACGATCGAGCGCACCGTGATGTTCTCCGACAGGCCGGGGACCTCGGGTCGGATGCACGAGATGCCCCGAACGATGAGCTCGATGCGAACGCCGTCGGCGGCCGCGGCGTACAGCTCGTCGATCATGTCGGCGTCGACGAGGCTGTTCATCTTGAAGATGATGTGGCCGGTTCCCGGCGCGGCAGCCCGTTCGTTGCGGATGAAGCGCACGAGGCTGTCGCGCAGGGTGTGCGGTGCGACGAGCAGCTTCGAGTAGTGCACGTCGCGCGCGTAGCCGGTCAGGTAGTTGAACAGCTGGGTCAGATCCGCGCCGAGGTCCGGATCAGCGGTGAGCAGACCGACGTCCTCGTAGAGGCGGGCGGTCTTCGAGTTGTAGTTGCCGGTGCCGATGTGGCAGTAGCGGTTGACGCTGTCGCCCTCGTCACGCACCACGAGACAGGTCTTGGTGTGGGTCTTGAGGCCGACGAGGCCGTACACGACGTGCACTCCCGCCTGCTCGAGGCGTCGCGCCCACTCGATGTTGCGCTCCTCGTCGAAGCGCGCCTTGAGCTCGACGAGCGCGACGACCTGCTTGCCCATCTCGGCTGCCTTGATGAGCGCTGCGACGATCGGGCTGTCACCGGAGGTGCGGTAGAGCGTGAGCTTGATCGTCAGGACCTTCGGGTCGCGCGCTGCCTGACGGATGAACTCCTCGACCGAGGTGGAGAAGCTGTCGTAGGGGTGGTGCACCATCACGTCGCCCTCGCGCATGACGGCGAACAGGTCGCGCTGCTGCTCGTCCTCGTCGAGGCCCAGGCGGTGCTGGGTCACCGGGACGAACTCGGGGTACTTGAGGTCGGGCCGGTCGACGTCGGCCACCGCGAACAGCCCGCCGAGGTCGAGCGGCGCGGAGTGGGCGACGATGTCGCCGTCGGTGAGCTCGAGCTCGTCGCGGATCAGCTCGAGCGCCTCGGCAGAGATGTCGTCCTCCACCTGGAGCCGCACTGCCTTGCCGAACCGGCGTCGCCGCAGCTCCATCTCGATCGCTGCGAGGAGGTCGTCGGCCTCCTCCTCCTCGACGGTGAGGTCCGCGTTGCGGGTGACGCGGAACGCGACGTGGTCGAGGATCTCCATGCCGGGGAAGAGCTCGTCGAGGTGCTCGGCGATGACCTGTTCCAGCGGCACGAACCGCTCCCCGTCGGGCATCACGACGAACCGCGGCAGCAGCGACGGCACCTTCACCCGCGCGAAGCGGCGCTGGTCGGTGCTCGGGTCGCGGACGATGACGCCGAGGTTGAGCGACAGGCTCGAGATGTACGGGAACGGGTGGCCGGGGTCGACGGCGAGCGGCGTGAGCACCGGGAAGATCCGCTTGCGGAACTCGGCGGTCGCCCACTCCCGGTCGTCCTCGTCGAGGTCACGCCAGGTCGAGAACACGATCCCCTCTGCTGCGAGCGCCGAGCAGATCGGCCCGAGGAACGCCTCATCGGCACGCTCGACCAGCTCCGCGGTCCTCGTCCCGATCGCCTCGAGCTGCTCCGCCGCGCTCATCCCGTCGGGGCTGCGTGCGCTCACCCCCGCGGCGACGCGGTCCTTGAGGCCGGCGACGCGGACCTGGAAGAACTCGTCGAGGTTCTGGGTGAAGATCGCGATGAACCGGACCCGTTCGAGCAGGGGGGTCGCCGGATCCTCTGCCAGAGCGAGGACCCTGGCGTTGAACTCCAGCCAGGACAGCTCCCGGTTGAGGTAGCGCGAGCGATCGTCGACCCGGTCCGTCATGCCGTCAGGCTACCGGTCGCCGTCGTGACGTGGACGTGTCGACGACGGGTCCACGACGGGTCCCGGCGCCCGACGACGCGTTCAGCGCTCGTCGTCGTCGCCGAGGTCCCAGGTCAGCTCGATGAGCTCGCGCTCGGCGTCGCGGGCGACGCGCTCACGGTTCCGCTTGAACTGCGGGTCGTGCGGCGGCAGGAGCATGAGCCGGGCGTTGACCCTCGCTCGGAAGTCGTCGAGCATCTGCTGGTCACCGTGGTCGCCCCGGATCTCCCAGTGCGGTGCGACCGGCCCGAGGTAGACGATCGTGGCGGCAGCCACCCACTCGACGGGCTCGTCGGTCTCGGACGCGTAGGTGTCGGACATGGGCGGCGATGCTACCGGCTCCGACGACGTCGGCGTTCAGCGGGTGCCGAGCCGGGCGTCGCCGTCCTGACGCTCGCCGTCCCGTTCCCAGGTCACCGTCACGGTGTCACCGGGCTTCTTGGCGCGGACCGCGACGCCGACATCTGCAGCGGTGCGGATCCGACGGCCGTCGACCGCCACGATCACGTCACCCTGGCGCAGCCCGATGGACGCAGCAGCGGTCTGCGGGTTGACCGTCTGGACGAACGCACCCGAGCTCGTCGTGACGCCGAAGCGGGACAGGATCGACGGGTCGACCGACCCGACGTCGAGGGTCTCGACACCGAGCAGCGGTCGGACCTGCTGCACCGGCCGACCCGCTTCGAGGTCGTCGACGAGCGGTCGGACCTCGTCGATCGCGAGCGCGAAGCCGATGTTCTGGGCGTCCGCCACGATCGCGGTGTTGATGCCGACGACCTGGCCGTGCGCGTCGACGAGGGGACCACCGCTGTTGCCCGGGTTGATCGCGGCGTCGGTCTGGATCAGGTTGTCGAGCACCTTGCCGCCGGGCGCCGAGATCGACCGGTTGAGGGCGCTGACGATCCCGGTCGTGACACTCGGGGCCTCGCCGAGGTTGAGCGCGTTGCCGATCGCTACCACCGCGTCGCCCACCTGGAGGCCGTCGGAGCTGCCGAGCTCGGCGGGCGTCATCGGTTCGGTGAGGTCCTCCGCCTGCAGAACGGCCACATCCGCGTCGGGCACGGACCCGAGCAGACGGGCCTCGACGGTGCGACCGTCCGCGAGGTCGAGCTCGATGGTCTGTGCGCCGTCGATGACGTGGGAGTTGGTGAGCACGACCCCTTCGCGCGTGAGGACGATGCCGGAGCCGGCTGCCTGCCCGCCGCGGACGCCGGTGTGGATCGACACGACCGACGGTCGGACCTTCTCGAGCACGCCGTGGACGTCGAGCGCCTCACCAGCGATCGTCACCGCGGGCCGACCTCGGTCGCTCACGGGATCGGCGATGGCGTTCGGTCCGCTGCGGTCCCACAGCGCCGCCGCGGTGAGGCCGGCGGCGACGATCGCACCGACGAGGGCGCTGACGAGCACCGTGCGCAACGTGTGGCCCTTCGGTGCGACGGACCGCACGGTGATCCGCGTCGGATCCGCGCTCGACGGTGGCGTTCCCCCGAGCGGTGGTCCTCCCGCGGGAGAACCGGCACCGGGTAGGCCGGCACTGGGCGAGCCGAACGGAGGGGGTGGGCCCGGGACGCCGGGCGCGGCGAGCACCGCGGCTGCCAGCGGTGCGGTCGGCGGTTCGATCCCCGGCAGGACCGGCGGCGATCCTGTCGGCACGGACGACGGCGATCCCGACGGCTCTGGCGGAACCGGTGTCCCGCCGACGCTCGGCGCCGGTGGTTCGTGTCCCGTCATCCCGCGAAGTATGGGTCGCGGGGCCAGGAACGGCTCCCCTCAGGACGTGACCGATGTCTCACTGCTCTGAGCAGCCTTTCAGCGGTTGAAGGTTCTCGGAACAAATCGACCCTCCGAAGCGTCAGACTTCCCGTATGGAAACGGCACTCGACACCGATTGGATGGCGCAGGGCAACTGCGCCGACAAGCCACCGAGCCTCTTCTTCCCCTCCGACGGCGTCGGTGTCGAGGTCGCCAAGCGCGTCTGCGCCGACTGCCCCGTGAAGGCCATGTGCCTGGAGTACGCGTTGGACAACCGCATCGACCACGGCGTGTGGGGCGGCACCAGCGAGCGTGAGCGTCGCCGCATCCTCAAGGCGCGCTCCGCTGCCCGTCGACCCGTCGGCGTCGGCTGATCCCGCAACGACCTCCCTGGATCGACCGGGAGCCGCTGCGGTTCGGGCCGACTTCGCGGTTCGGGCCGACTTCGCGGTTCAGGCCGACTTCTTGTCCTTGGTCTTCTCGTCGCTGGTCACCGTCTCGTCGTCATCCTCCTCCGCCGCCTCGGCCATGCCCTTCTTGAACTCTTTCTGGGCCTGTCCGATGTTGCGTGCGAGCTTCGGGAGTTGAGAGCCACCGAAGAGGACGAGGGCGATGATCGCGACGATCAGCCATTCGTTGCCACTGAACATGGTGACCACCATACCGTGGGGACCGATGGTCTCACCGTCGGACACGCCGGACGCTGCCTCACCGATCGACGCAGCACGCGCCGCCGGCCTCGCAGCACGCAGCGCCCTGGACCCTGACGAGCGTGCGTCCGCGACCGCCGCGGTGGTGCAGCGGGTGCTCGATCTGACGGAGTTGCAGTCGCCCGGCGTCCGGGGCGTGGTCGCCGGATCGGTCTCGGTGCAGGGCGAGATCGACCTCAGCGACGCACTCGACGCGCTGAGGGCACGCGGGTGGCGCATCGCCCTGCCCGTGGTCGGCGGCGGCGATCCCGGCGTGATGCGCTTCCGGATCCACCGATCGGGTGACCCGCTCGTCGTCGGCCGGTTCGGGATCCCGGTGCCGGCACCGGGCGGGTTGCCGGAGTTGACCGCAGCCGACCTCGACGTCGTCATCGCCCCCTGCGTCGCTGTCGACGAGGTCGGGACCCGCGTCGGCTTCGGCGCCGGCTACTACGACCGCGCCCTCGCCGATCCGACAGAGCGACCGCTCGTGGTGGTCGCAGCGTTCGAGGTCCAGGTGGTGAGGGACGCGCTGGCGGCCCGCCCGTGGGACGTCGCCGGTGACGTCGTCGTCACCGACCGACGGACGATCAGGCCGTCCGGGACTGCTGGGCGGCGCGGGCGAGGGCCCGCTGACGGCGGATGCGGCGGCGTTCCCGCTCGCTGAGGCCGCCCCAGATGCCGAACTTCTCGCCGTTGGCGAGTGCGTACTCGAGGCACTCCTCGCGCACGACGCAGCTCTGGCAGACCTGCTTGGCCTCCTTGGTCGACGCCCCCCGCTCCGGGAAGAAGAGGTCGGGGTCGACGCCCAGGCAGTTGGCGAACGCCTGCCAGCTCTCCGACGCAGGTTCCCCGGCGGGGGGTGTCGTCTCGGTCGCTTGGTCCTGAGTTGGGTCGGTCGTGGGTCCCGTCCGAGGCGTCCGGCCCGGTGGGATCGGCGCCGGGGGCCGGAGCCCTGAGCCCGGAGACGGGCGGGCGGACGCGCCTACGGGCCGGGAACGCCACCGTGCCGGTCGCGTGGCGACGAGGCCGCGCGCTAGCGTCCGCGCGATGCGCCGCACCAAGATCGTCGCCACGATCGGACCCGCCTCGCGCGACCCGGAGACGCTGCTCGCGATGGTCGAGGCGGGAATGGACGTGGCGCGCCTCAACTTCGCGCACGGCACCCGTCCCGAGCACGCGGAGACCATCCGCAGGGTCCGCGACGCGGCGGCGCGCGCCGGGCGCTCGGTGGCGATCCTCCAGGACCTCCCCGGACCGAAGCTGCGCATCGGACCGCTCGCGCCGGGGGTCGTGGAGCTCGCGCCGGGCGAGCCGCTGACGCTGCGCTGCGGCGAGGAGTTCGAGGGCGACGCGCGCTCGATGTCGGTGTCCTGGCCCGGGCTGGCGGACCACCTGACGCCGGGCGAGACGGTCTACCTGGCCGACGGCGGCGTGCGCCTGCGCGTCGACTCCGTCGCGAACGGGGACATCGGCACGCGGGTGGAGATCGGCGGACCGGTCGGCACGCGCGCCGGGATCAACACCCCGGGCGAGACCGCCGCGCTGCCGGCGGTGCCCGAGGACGACCTCGAGCTGCTGCGCTTCGGCGAGGAGGCCGGCGTCGACATCGTCGCGCTGTCGTTCGTCCGCACGCCGCAGGACGTCGCGACGGTTCGGGACCACACCCGCCTGCCGCTGGTCGCGAAGATCGAGAAGCCGCAGGCCGTCGAGCGCGCCGAGACCGTCCTGCGCGCGGCCGACTGCGTGATGGTCGCGCGCGGGGACCTCGGGATCGAGCTGCCGATCGAGGAGGTGCCGATCGTGCAGAAGCGGATCCTGGCGCTGGCCGGCGCGCTCGCCCGCCCGAGCATCACCGCGACCCAGATGCTCGACTCGATGGTCTCGGCCTCGCGCCCGACGCGCGCCGAGGTCGCCGACGTGGCCAACGCGATCCTCGACGGCACCGACGCGGTGATGCTCTCCCAGGAGACGGCGATCGGCGCCCACCCGGTCGCGGCGGTGGCGATGATGGACGCGATCGCGCGGGCGACCGAGCGCGAGCTGCCCTACGACCGCTGGAACGAGGAGCGCGTGCGGCGCGACAAGCGCGACGCCAGCTACACCGTTGCGCACTCGGCGTGCGAGGCCGCGCGGGACCTCGGGCTCGCCGCGCTGGTGATCCCGACGCTCTCGGGCCGCAGCGCGCGCCTGATCTCGGCGCACCGGCCGCAGGTCCCGATCTACGCGCTCTCGCCCGGCAAGGAGACGGTCCGCCGCTGCGCGCTGATGTGGGGCGTGCAGGCCTTCTCGCAGCGCAAGCACCGCGTCACCGAGGAGCTGATCGCCGACGCCGCCGCGATCGCGCGGGAGCGCGGCTGGGCCGCCTCCGGGGAGCGGATCGGCATCACCGCCGGGCTGC
>CAYSCB010000111.1:0-8808 GCA_964429335.1 uncultured Aquihabitans sp. | reverse complement strand
CGACGCCGGGTGGGACGACGTCGGTGAGTGCGAACAGCAAGTTCACGTTCGTGACACCTGCTCCGGGTGCTCTGACAGGCACGGTGACGGCAGCGTCGGACCCACTGCGTGGGGCACAGGTCCGTGTATATGCCACGACGGGAGTGTCGCCGGTCGCAGCAGCGGTTTCGGCTGCCGACGGAACCTGGTCGGTCTCGCTGCCGACCGGCACGTACGAGGTGCAGGTCGTTCCGCCATCGGGTCGGCATGTCAGGGCCTGGGGAGGTGGCGCTACACGAGCCTCCGCGACGGACTTGGCTGGCACTTCAGGTCCGACCAGTACTGGCACCACATCGCTGCTGGTCCGCTGAGTTCCGACGTCGTGGGCACTAGCGTGCCGCGCTGTGTCTGCCTGTCGAAGAGGTGCACTCCTCGCGATCGTGGCAGCGGCGGTGGTGTTGCTCGCCGGATGCCGGACTGACGTGGATGTCGCGATCGCGGTGCGGTCCGACGGCGCCGGGACGGTCACCGTCACCGTCGACCTGGACGAGGCAGCCGCCGAACAGCTCGGTGATCCCGGCGGCCTGGCGGTTGCTGATCTGACCGCTGCAGGCTGGAAGCTCACCGGACCGACCGCACGCCGTGGCGGCCTGCGGATCGTCGCGGTGCGCACGTTCGGGTCGCCGGACCAGCTCGCGGCGGTGCTCGACGAGGTCGGCGGGACGAATGGCATGTTCCGGTCAACCTCGCTCGAGCTGGAGGACGGCTTCGCCTCGACATCGACGAGGTTCCGCACCGACCTGCACCTGAGCGGCACCCTGGCCGAGCTCTCCGACCCGAAGTTGACAGAGCTGCTCGGCGGGTTGCCCCTCGGGCGGACGCCGGAGGAGCTCGCTGCGCTCGGCATCGACTCACCGACGGCCGGGCGGCTCACCGTGAGCGTCGAGCTCCCCGGTGGTGTCGACGGGTCGAACGGCCGGATCACCGGCGGTGTCGCGAGGTGGACCGCTCCGTTGACCGGAGGCACGAGAACGTCGCGGACCCTGACGGCGTCGGCGAGCGAACGTCGTGACGGCACGCTCCTGCTGGTCGGTGCCGGTGCCGTCCTGCTCGTCGTGGCCGTCGCCGTTGCTGCTGTGACCGCGCGTTCCCGCCGGGAACCCTGAGTGTCACACAGCTGACCTACCGTCGACGTCATGGCACGGACGAGGACCGTCTTCAGGTGCATGAGCTGCGGAACCGGCGCTCCCAAGTGGTCGGGACGCTGCTCGTCCTGCGGCGACTGGAACACCCTGTCCGAGGAGCTGGAGGTCGACGAGGAGCTGTCGACCCCCCTCACGGTGTCGACCCCGCCGACGCCGATCACCCTGCTGTCGCCGCTCGCGGGCGCTCCGGTGACCACGGGGCTGTCGGAGCTCGACCGGGTGCTCGACGGCGGGCTCGTTCCTGGCAGCGTCACGCTCCTGGGCGGTGAGCCGGGTGTCGGCAAGTCCACGCTGGTCCTGCAGGTGCTGGCAGCACGGGCACGTGCTGGTGCCCGGGTCCTGTACGTCACGGGAGAGGAGTCCGTCGACCAGGTGCGGCTGCGTGCCGAACGCGTCGGCGCGCTGCACGACGATCTCCTCCTGGCGGCCGAGACGGTGATGGGCAACATCTCGGTCCACATCGAGGCGACGCAACCGGAGCTGTGCGTCGTGGACTCGGT
Organism: uncultured Aquihabitans sp.; assembly: GCA_964429335.1. Lineage (GTDB taxonomy): Bacteria > Actinomycetota > Acidimicrobiia > Acidimicrobiales > Microtrichaceae > Dermatobacter. Next base: position 7,124 of record CAYSCB010000111.1, on the reverse strand, counting down.
GCAGACGTTGCAGGACCCACGCTTCACGAGTGCGCCGGGGTCCGTCACCCAGGTGCGTGAGTGCGCGCACCGGCTCGTCCAGATCGCCAAGTCGACGGGGACGACGATCCTGCTGGTCGGCCACGTCACCAAGGACGGCCAGCTGTCGGGTCCACGTGTCCTGGAGCACGTGGTGGACACGGTCCTGTCGTTGGAAGGCGATCGTCACCACGACCTGCGGATCCTGCGGGCGTCCAAGCACCGATTCGGATCGACCGATGAGATCGGGATGTTCTCGGTCCGCGGCGACGGGCTGGAGCCGTTGGGGGACCCCTCGTCGTTGCTGATCGGTGACCGGACGCCCGGGTTGCCGGGTTCGGTCGTGGTTCCCGCGATGGAGGGCCAGCGCCCGATCCTGGTCGAGGTCCAGGCGCTGGTCGCCTCCTCGAACCTGGCCCAGCCGCGACGTTCGGTCCAGGGACTCGACTCCGGACGGCTCTCCCTCCTCCTCGCGGTCCTGCAGCAACGTGTCGACGTGGATCTGTCCAAGTGGGACGTCTATGCGATGACCGTCGGTGGTGTGAAGGTCGTCGAACCCGCTGCTGATCTGGCGGTGTGCCTCGCGGCGGTCTCCTCGGCGACCGGGCACGACATCGCTGCCGACGTCGTGGTGTGCGGAGAGGTCGGGCTCGGTGGAGAGCTGCGCCAGGTCCGCAGGTTGGAACGACGGCTGGCCGAAGCCGCCCGGTTGGGCTTCGCCACCGCGGTCGTGCCGCAGTCGACGCCGACGCTGGCAGTGCCGATGGAGGTCCTACGGGTCCCCAATGTGGCCGCGGCGATCGTCCTGTTGGGTCTCGCGGCCTGACGCCGAAGCGACGACACGGACATCAGACGGCGACCGGGACACCAGGCGACGACCGGGTCACTAGACTGCGCCGATGGCGCTCCGCCGCAACCCTGAGCTGCAGGCTGCGCTGGCTGCCGTCGCCCCCGGACAGCCGCTTCGGGAGGGCCTAGACCGGATCCTCAAGGCCGGGATGGGTGCGCTGATCGTCATCGGCGACGGTCCTGAGGTGCTCAACATCTCATCGGGCGGGTTCCTGGTGAACGCGGCCTTCTCGCCCCAACGCCTGTCGGAGCTCGCCAAGACCGACGGTGCGATCGTGCTCACCCCTGACTCGGGCTACATCGCTCGGGCGAACGTGCACCTCGTACCCAACCCGAACGTGCCGACCGAGGAGACGGGAACACGGCACCGCACCGCTGAGCGGGTCGCCCGTTCGATCGGCGTGCCGGTCATCTCGGTGTCGGAGGACATGGCGGTCGTGACCGTCTACACCAAGACCGCCCGTTACCAGCTGGAACCGATCACGTCGATCCTCAACCGCTGCAACCAGGCGCTGCAGACGCTCGAGCGTTACAAGAACCGGCTCGACGAGGAGTCCACCAACCTCACGGCGCTCGAGGTCGAGGACGCCGTGACGTTGCGAGACGTCGTGACGCTGCTGCAGCGGGCGGAGCTCGTGGCGCGGATCTCCGATGAGATCGAGCGCTACCTCGTCGAGCTCGGCACCGACGGTCGTCTCGTCCGGCTGCAGCTCCGCGAGCTGATGGCCGGCGTCGAGGACGAGCGACGCCTCGTCGTCCTCGACTACCTGCAGGCGGACGCGTCGTGGGATCTCGAGCAAGCGATCGACACGTTGTCGGACCTGGACATGGAGGACCTGCTCGACGCTGACAAGGTCGCCCACGCGTTGCACCTGTCGGGCCAGGCCGACGACATGGATGCGCACCTGCAGGCACGCGGCTACCGGATGCTCGCCCGGATCCCCCGGATGCCCGAGCCGATGGTCGAGCGGCTGATCGCGCATTGCGGATCCCTCGAGAAGCTGAGTCGGGCGTCGGTCGAGGACCTGACCACCGTGGAGGGGGTCACCGATCACTGGGCGCGGACCATCAAGGACGCGATGGGTCGGATCGCCGAGTCGAGCATCCTCGACCGCTACAACTGAGGTCATGGAATTCGTCCTCCCGTCCGGCACGCCCGCCTACGTCGCCCGCAGCGACGGCGAGACCCGCAGCCTCGTGGTCATCCCCGACATCTGGGGTCTGCGGCCGCTGTTCACCCAGATGTGCGACGACCTCGCTGTGCGCACCGGATGGAGCGTCGGCAGCTTCGAACCCTTCGCCGACCGTGATCTCCCAGCGGAGGGAGCGCCCGACGCCGGTCCGGCGCGCTTCGCGGTGATGGGTGACATGTCCGACGAACGTCTCCTCGGCGATGCCGTCGCCGTGGCCGACGCGATCGGTGCGGAGGTCGCTGGCCTCATCGGGTTCTGCATGGGTGGCATGTATGCGCTGAAGGCGACGGCCACCGGACGCTTCGATCGTGTTGCCGCCTTCTACGGCATGATCCATGTGCCGGAGGCGTGGCGGGGTCCGGGCCAGGGTGAGCCTCTCGACGCCTTGGCGTCGCGGGGGAGCACCGAGGTCATGGCGGTGGTCGGGACTGTCGACCCCTACACGCCGCTCGACGATGTGCAGTCACTGCGTGACGCGGGTGTGGACGTGATCGTCTACGAGGGTGCGGACCATGGGTTCGTCCACGACCCTGGCCGCCCGACCCACCGGGCGGACGATGCTGCGGATGCCTGGGACCGGGTGATCGCCTTCCTCGGCCGCTGAGCGTCGGTCGACCGGACGTCGGATCAGGAGGACCGGATCTCGAGCTCGCGGCGCTTGAGGATCCGGTACTGACGGTCGTTCTGCTCGATCCAACCGAGTCGCAGGAAGCTGGCGATGGCCTTGTTGACTCGTTCACGTGAGGCGCCGATGAGGCCGGCGAGCTCCTCTTGGGTGATCGGGATCTCGAACTCCTCACGATCGCCGGCCAGTTCGAGGAGGTGCTTGGCAGTTCGACCGGTGACGTCGAGGAAGAACGAATCGGCAAGCGCCTCGTCGGTGGAGCGGATCCGCTGGCTGAGCAACCGCACGACCGACCAGAGCAGATCGGGCTTGTCCTCCCAGAGCGCACGGAGGACCTCGGCGGGGATCCGGATCACACCCGACTGCTCGAGTGCCCGCGCCTCGGCGGAGCGTCCGAGCCCGTCGAACAGACCCATCTCGCCGAACAGGTCACCGCGTTCCATCAGGGCGACCATCGACTCACGACCGTCGACGGACTTGTTCGCGATGGCGATCCGACCGTCGATGACGACATAGCAGGCGTCGGGTTCGGCACCCTCGCTGAACACGACGTCGTTGCGGATCAACTCGATCCGTTCGGCGGCGTCGACGAGTCGGGCGTGGTCCTCCTCGTCGAAGCGGTCGAACAGCTCGACGTTGCGGAGCAGCTCCATGTCGTTCACGACGGGCATCGTAGGCCCTGAGAACTCCGTCACACCCAGTCGGGGCGTTACCGTGCGGTGGTGGAGGATGAACGTGTCTGGTGATCGCGACGGTGAAGTGTGGTGCATCGTGGTCGCAGCAGGTGCCGGCCGACGGTTCGGCGCGGCGAAGCAGCACGTCGACCTGGCGGGTGTGACCGTGCTCGGACGGTCGCTCACGGCAGCGCTGAGCGTGTGCGATGGCGTCGTGGTGTGCCTGGCGCCAGAGGACCCGCTCCTGGACGGGGCCTCCGTGCCCGACGGCGTCGTCGTCGTCGAGGGTGGAGCGTCCCGATCGCGGTCGGTCGCGAACGGGTTGGAAGCCGTGCCCGATGCAGCAACGGTCGTGCTGGTGCACGACGCCGCCCGGCCGCTGGCATCGACGGACCTGTTCCGTCGTGTGATCGCCGCGGTCCGCGCTGGCGCGGACGCTGTCGTCCCGGCCGTACCCGTCATCGACACGATCCGCGCGCTCGACGGGGGAACGCTTGACCGTGATCGGCTCCGAGCCGTGCAGACGCCCCAAGGTTTCGCGGCGGCGGTGCTGCGCTCGGCGTACCGGCGCGGTGGTGAGGCGACCGATGACGCCTCGTTGGTGGAAGCCTCGGGCGGTACGGTCGTGCTCATCGAGGGTGAGCGTGCGAACCTCAAGATCACCGAGCCGATCGACCTCGACGTCGCTGCTGCGTTGGCGGAGCGACTGACGGCTCCCGTTCACGAGCGAGGGAGCGACACGTGACCGCTATGCGCATCGGCAACGGATTCGACATCCACCGGTTCAGCGACGACCCGGACCGGCTCCTCGTCCTCGGGGGTGTCCACTTCGTGGGGGAGGTGGGCCTCGATGGCCACTCCGACGCCGATGTGGTGGCGCACGCCGTCGCCGAGGCCCTGTTGGGCGCTGTCGGCCTCGACGACCTGGGGACCCACTTCCCGGACACCGACGAGCGCTGGCGGGGCGTGGACAGCATCGAGCTCCTCGCTGAGGTCGTGCGGCTCGTGCGCCAGGACGGGTGGGAGCCCGTCAACGTCGACTGCTCGGTGATCGCCGAGCACCCGAAGCTGGCGCCGCGACGCTCGGAGATGCAGTCGGTGCTCAGCGGCGCGGTCGGAGCGCCGGTGACGGTCAAGGGCCGACGTGCCGAGGGGATCGGCGGACTGGGTCGGGCGGAGGGGATCGCGTGCCTTGCATCGGCCCTCGTCTCGTCGCGGATCGTGTTCGTCGACGAGAGGAGCAGCTGATGGCCGGTCGGGCCAAGGGCGGACGCGGTCGTGGTCCGGCGCACCCGGGGAGCAGGTCCAGCTCGGCGCGCAAGGACGCGCGGAAGGACACTCGCAGTGCTCCCCGCAAGGATCCCGGCAGGACCACGGCACCGAAGGAACGCGGCCTCGGCGGGACGCAGGTCGAAGGACGTCAGGCCGTGCGGGAGCTGCTCCTCGCGGGCCGTCGACGTGTCTACGAGGTGTTCCTCAACGCTGAGCTGGATCGTTCCGACATCGTCGGCGACATCGTCGACCTCGCGTCGGAGCTCCGGGTGCCCGTGACGGAGGTCAGCCGTGGTCGGCTCGACTCGATCAGCCACACCGAGGCACCTCAGGGCGTCGTTGCCCGAGCAGCCGAGCTGCCCCGCTCAGCGCTGCATGACCTGACCGAGTTCGTCGATGGTCGCCCGCCGTTCCTCCTCGCAGTGGACGGCGTCACCGATCCGGGCAATCTCGGAGCGCTCCTGCGGATCGCCGAGTGCGCGGGGGTGACCGGCGTCGTGCTCCCACGACACCGGGCCGTGCACGTCACGCCCACGGTCACCAAGGCCGCAGCCGGTGCGATCGAGTACCTGCGGATGTCGTTGGTCGGCGGGCTGCCGACAGCGATCAACGACCTGCGCGACGCAGGGGTGTGGGTCATCGGTCTGGACGCCGGCGGCGACACGAGCATCCACGACCTACCGGTCGCGTCCGATGCCGTGTGCCTCGTGCTCGGCGCAGAGGGGAAGGGTCTGTCACGGCTCGCCGCGCAGCGCTGCGACCTGGTCGCCTCGATCCCCCTCCACGGCCACCTGTCATCGCTCAACGTCGCGAGTGCCGGGGCGGTTGCCTGCTACGAGATCGCCCGCCGTCGTCCATCTGCCGCGAGGTAGCGTCGTCGCCCATGCCCGACGACATGACCCACACTGACGACACGACGACCACGGTGCGCCAGCACGCCATCGAGGCCTCCCGCCGATCAGCGGGCGCCGTCGGCGACATCGGCGCCCGGTTCATGCTGGACATGGACATGTACGGCGACGCGGCGACGCTCGGCTACGGCGGTCTCGCGTTCTACTTCGCGGGGAGGGGCGGTGTGCTCGGCGACGTCGACCACACCGTCGTGTACGAGACGTTCACGTTCTTCCCGGCCGAGACGGTCCGGGAGGCGTGGGAGTCCTCGGCAACGGTCGAGAACCGCTCGGAGTCTGCCCAGCGGTTCGCGTCGTACGCAGGATCGTGGGCCACTGCGCACCTCCCGGCCGAAGGCGTCGACTACCGGCGTCTGGCCGAGCTCGCCGGCAAGGTGATCGACGCCGCGGATGCTGAGACGGCACCGGTGTTCGCGGGATGGCGGGAGCTCGACGAGCCCACGGGTGATCGTGAGCTCGCGGTGCACCGCATGAACGCACTCCGGGAGCTGCGCGGGGCGCGCCACACGGCGGCTGTGCGTGAGGTCGGCCTGCCGCCCGTCGAGGCGTTCTTCATCCGGAGCCCGGGCATGGCTGCGATCTTCGGCTGGGAGACGCCGGAGGAGGAGCCGACGGATCAGGCCCGTGCCGTCTGGCAGCAGGCCGAGGATCTGACCGACGACCGCTTCGGAGCGGACCTCGCGGTGCTGGACGATGCCGAGCTCGACGAGTTCTGCGAACTTGCCGACGCTCTCCAGGCGGCCATCACCTGACGGTCACTCGAACGACGCCGGGTGCCACATCAGTCGAGCGCACCGCGTCGAGCGCCGCGAGCCGGGTGGGCTCCAGGTCGACCAGATCGAGAGTGCTGTCCGGCGCCGAGTGGCGGAACCAGCGGCTGATGTCCTGCATCGATCTCTCGATCAGGGCGGTGAGCGTGACGAGCTCGCCGACGCAGGCCTGCAGCAGCGGGAGACCCCGTTCGTCGGAGACCTCCGTCGCCAGGACCACGCACTGCTCCCATACACGGTGTGAGGTCACCCGTCAGTGCGACGACAGCACGCTGTGCGAAGGGTGTTCCGCCATGGCGTCATCCCAGCGCCCGTCGATCTGGGTGAGACGCTCACGGCCGTCGACTCGCGCCTGGCGGACTGCCGGGTGGTCGAACGGTGTCGGCTCGAATGCTTCGGCGACGGAACCGATCATCGTCGCCATGTCGTGGTAGACGCCGGCCAGCTCCCGCCGGACCTTGCGATGTGCCCGGGGTGGGAGATGAGGTACCGCGAGCGCGCTCGGACGCGTCACGGCCGCCCCCGAGGGCGGCCGTGACGTCTGGTGTGGTGGATGTGGAGGGGGAGTCAGTCGCTGGCTCAGGCCGCGTCGGGCGACGCCGAGGTCTCGGCGGTGTCGCTTGCGGGATCGATCGCTGCGACCTCTGGTTCGGGCTCGGTGACGCCCACCTCGACGGTGCGGGCGACCGGACCCGGACGGCGGGTGCCGCGGATGCTCAACACCCCGTCGGCGAGCGTGGCCACGACCGAGTCGGCGTCGACCTCGCTGAGGCGGGCCGACCAACGGAGCTGTTGCTCGCCGCCTTCGATGT
>CAYSCB010000110.1:0-8850 GCA_964429335.1 uncultured Aquihabitans sp. | reverse complement strand
GCACGTCAGCTATATGTGGACCGAGCATCCCGCGTTCGACGAGGACGACGTCCTTGGGAGGGATCCCCACCGATTCGGTGACCTGGCGGGTGATCTCCCGTCGGAGGTCGTCACCGCCGACGACCTTCGTCTCCGCGACCACGATGATGTTCTGTGCGCCCTGTCGACCTTCGACACCGAACGCGATGACGTTGCCGGTCCGCACGCCCTCGACCTCACCGACGACCTTCTCGATGTCCTGCGGGTAGACGTTGCGGCCACCGACGATGATCACGTCCTTGATCCGACCGCAGATCACGAGCTCTCCGCCGACGGTGTAGGCGAGATCACCGGTGTTCAACCATCCGTCGGTGATGAGCTCCTCCGTCGCTTCCGGCTGGTTGTAGTACCCGATGGTCAGCGAGTTCCCGGCGATCCGCAGCTCACCGACCTGACGATCCTCGCACGGGTCACCGGTTCCTGGATCGGTGATCGAGATCTGCAGGCCCGGCACCGGCCGACCGAGCAGAGCGAGCTCGACAGCTCCCTCGGTATCTGGATCCACCGGGATCGCCTGCTGTTGCGACTCGAGCGCCACGCGGTCGACGACATCGGTGATCAGGCCCTTGCCAGGTGTGGGGAAGCACCCCGCGATGCAGACCTCGGCCATGCCGAACGCGGGGAACGCCACACTGGGGTCCAGACCGAAGCGCTCCCCTGCTTCGAGGAACCGGCGGAACGTCGGAGCATCGATCGGTTCCGCCCCGTTGAGGAACAGCCGCACCGGCGACAGGTCCAGCGCCTCGTCGGTCCGCTTGAGCGCGCGCGTCGCCAACGCGTACGAGAAGTTCGGTCCGGCTGACGCAGTCCCCTTGTAGTCGCTGAGCCATCGCATCCACCGGATCGGCTTCGCCAGGAAGTCCTGGGGAGCACCCTGGACCAGCCCGGTGTCGAGCGTCATCGGGATGGTGAGCAGTCCGATCAGACCCATGTCGTGATACAGCGGCAACCAGCTCACGACGGTGTCGTCGTGGCTCATCTCGGCGGCGATCCAGGCGCCATCCAGGTTGTTGCAGATGTTCTCGTGCGGGAGCATCACCCCCTTCGGCTCCGAGGTGGAACCCGAGGTGAACTGCAGGACCGCGATCGACGACGGATCATCCGGCGGTCGGATGTAGTCATCGGGACCCGGACCGCCGGACACGAACAGATCGTCCAGGCCGATGAACGGCGGATCGCCCGCCTCGGGCTCGACGAACGCGGCGAGCTGGCTGTCGATCACCACGACCTTGGAGTCCGAACGCCGGATCCGGTTGCGGGTCTGTTCGATGAACTGCTCCAACGCGCCCATCCGCATGGGCAGCGGCATGGTCACGAGCGCGGCGCCGGTGAGCCAGATCGCCTGGATGGCGGTCACGAGCCGCCGCGTCGTCGGACCGAGCAGCGCGACGTGGTCGCCCGGCCCGACGCCGCGGGCCTGCAACGCCGCTGCCACCGCTCTCGCATCTGCGTGCAGCTCCCCCCACGTGAGGGTCTCGTGGTCATCACCAGCGACGAAGGTGACCTTTCCGCCGCCGTGTTCGGCGACGGACTCGATGCGGGAGATGAGCGACGGTTCTCGGGACAGCACGATGGTGTTCGATTCGGGAGGTGACGCGAAGACTACGCGCGGATCACACGACGATGTTCACGAGCTTCGGCGGCCGCACGATCACGTTGCGCGGTGGTGACCCGTCGAGGATCGAACGCACCTTGGCCGAAGTGAGCGCCAACGTCTCACACGTGGCCGCATCGGCATCCGCGGGCACTTCGATCCGGTCGCGCACCTTGCCACCGACCTGCACCACCATCGTCACGGTCTCCTCCACCAGCATCGACGGGTCGGCGACCGGCCACGGCTCGGCGTGGATGTGTCGATCCGTCGCGCCGACTGCTGCTCCACGACGCGACCACAGTTCAGCGGTCACGTGGGGTGCCGCCGGAGCGAGCAGCAGCAACAACGTGTCGACCGCCGCGTCGATCACCTCACCGTGAGCGCGGGAATCGGACTGCACGTACCGGTACAGGTCGTTGAGGAACGCCATCGCCCGTGCGACCGCGACGTTGTAGGACCAACGCTCGAAGGCATCGGTGACCTCGGAGATGAGTCGGTGCGTCGCCCGTTGCACCACGAGGTCGGCTTCGGTGAGGTCCCCGTGGCGATGCCCTCCGGCCAGGTCCGATCCCGGCACAGCGAGGCGCCACAACCGGTGCAGGAAGCGGGCACAGCCGTCCAGACCGAAGTCCTCCCAGTCGACGTCCTCCTCGGGCGGCTTGACCGCCAGGTGGGCGAGACGGAGCGTGTCGGCGCCGTGCAGGTCGATGATCTCCTCGGGAGCGACCAGGTTGCCCTTGTTCTTGGACATCTTCGATCCGCCGAGTCGGATCATCCCCTGGGTGAACAGCCGTGTGAACGGCTCCCGCAGGTCGGCCGGCGCGACACCGAGGTCCGACAGCGCCTTCGTGAAGAACCGTGCGTACATGAGGTGCAGCACCGCGTGCTCGGCACCACCGATGTACTGATCGACCGGCATCCAGCCCCGAACCGCCTCCTCCGAGAACGGACGATCGGCGCTCCACGGATCGCAGAACCGCAGGAAGTACCAGGAGGAATCGACGAAGGTGTCCATCGTGTCGGTCTCCCGCGTCGCCGGAGCGCCGCAATCGGGACACGTGGTGTGCAGGAAGCCCTCGTGGAACTGCAACGGCGACTGGCCGGTCGGCCGGAACTCGACGTCGTCGGGGGCCAGCACCGGCAGCTGATCGACAGGGACGGGCCGCGGACCGCACGATCCGCAGTAGACGATCGGTATCGGGCATCCCCAGAAGCGCTGCCGTGACACGAGCCAGTCCCGCAGGCGGAAGTTGACCTTCCGTTCTCCCGACCCCTCGGCTTCGAGCCAGTCGATCGCCCGGTCCTTCGCCTCGTCGACGTCCAACTCGTTCAGATCGGGGCCGGGCACCGAGGAAGGATCCACCGGCGAGCTCACGTGGGTGCCGGCACCTGCGTAGGCCTCACCGTCCCATCCCTCGGGGCGTTGCACCGTCTCGATGATCGGCAGGTCGAACGCGGTCGCGAAGTCCCAGTCACGCTGATCCTCGCCCGGCACCGCCATCACCGCGCCGGTGCCGTAGGTGGCGAGGACGTAGTCGGCGAGGAAGATCGGCACCGGGGTGCCGGTGAACGGATTGAGCGCGTATGCCCCGGTCGCGCAGCCGCGGTCGGCGAGCGCCCCCTCTGTCGAGAGCCGATCGATCTCGGCGGTGTTGCGAACGCGCTCCACGAACGCATCCACGGCGTCACGACGCTCGGCTGTGGTGATCCCTTCGACGAGCGGGTGCTCCGGGGCGAGCACGCAGAAGGTCATGCCGTAGCTCGTGTCGGGTCGGGTCGTGAAGACCCGGATCGTCGTCCCGGCGGGCAGGTCGGTGCGGGGTGCGCCATCAGCGTCGACCACGGCCATCTCGAACTCGGCGCCTTCGGAACGTCCGATCCAGTTGCGTTGCTGGGTGACGACACGTTCGGGCCACTGCACGAGATCGAGATCATCGAGGAGCTGTTGTGCGTAGTCGGTGATGCGGAGGTACCACTGCTCCAGGTCGCGACGCTCGACCACGTCACCGGAACGGTCGCAGCGACCGTCGATGACCTGTTCGTTGGCGAGCACCGTCTGGCAACCGGGACACCAGTTGACCGGCGCCGTCTTGCGGTACGCGAGGCCGGCATCGAAGAGCTTCAGGAAGATCCACTGCGACCAGTGGATGTAGTCCGGGCTGTGGCTCTTGACCTCACGTCGCCAGTCGTAGACACCGCCGATCCGCGTGATCGAGCTCCGGAGCATCTCGATGCGCTCGTCGGTGAAGGTCCGCGGGTGCACGCCGGTCCTGATCGCGGCGTTCTCGGCCGGGAGGCCGAAGCTGTCGAACCCCATCGGCGACAGGACCGCTTCGCCCTGCATCGTCCGGTAGCGGGTCAGCAGGTCCCCGAAGGTGTAGTTGCGCACGTGGCCCATGTGCGCAGCGCCCGACGGATACGGGTACATGCACAGCACGTAGCTGCGAGGCCGAGGATCGTCGTTGTCGACCTCGTAGGTGCCGTGCTCGCGCCAGTAGGCCTGCCAGTGCGGTTCGATCCGCTGAGGTTCGTACGGAGGGAACGGCGACGTGGCGGAACGCTCGTCGGCGAGGGCCCTTGACGGGCGAGGATCACCGGTCGCAGCTTCGGACATGGCCGCATCGTACCGACGACCCGGCGACTGCCCCGAACACCGATTCCTCGATTCACTGCACTGCGACGCTGCGGCTACAGTGGCCGCCTCGCGGGGCCGTAGCTCAGTTGGGAGAGCGCTTCCATGGCATGGAAGAGGTCGTGGGTTCGATTCCCATCGGCTCCACTCGAGCTCCTCCGACCGGTGGAGCATCGCTGGATTCAGGCGGTTCGGATCCGATCCACCACGGGGGCGTCGGAGTAGAGACGCTCCAGTCGGTAGTACTCCCGTTCTTCGGCGAGGAACACGTGGACCACCACGTCCCCGTAGTCGAGCAGCACCCACCGCCGAGCGTCCGCCCCTTCAACCGAGATGGGTCGCTCACCGACCCGCTCCGCGACCTGCGCCTCGATCCCGTCGACCACCGCACGCACTTGCCGATCGTTGGCTGCGGTCGCCAGCACGAAGTACTCGCACACCCCGGTCACCGGACCGACCCTGATCACCAGGACGTCGGTCGCCAGCTTGTCCTCAGCTGCATCCGCGGCGACAAGCGCCGTGCGCAACGACGGTTCCCCCATCGGCCCGACCACATCGCTCGACCCGGTCATGCCCGGCACGTCACGATGTGCGATCCGCCCCGACGACGACGCGGACATCGACGCCACCTGAGGTCGCGGACGCCTTGGTTGCCTTCAGCCCGAGGGTCGCCGCGATCTGCTCCGCAGCCGCCTTCGCCTCGGGTGCGAGGTACTCGACCCGGGTGGTGGCGATGTCGAAGGAATCCGCGTTGCCGAGCAGCGAGATCTCCCCGCCTGCGGCGACCACCTTCGGAGCGACGAGGACGGCTGCATCCTCCTTCGTCGTCCCGTTGAGGAGCTCCACTCGGGCACGTTGACCCGGGGAACCCGAGGTGGGGAAGGGAACGACCCTGCTCACATAGGTCGGCAGAGCCGCCGGATCCGGTATGAACGCTGTGAAGATCGTGCCCGGGATCGTGCGTGGCGCTGTCGGCACCGTCTCGAACGTCATGTCCCCACCCACGAGCTGGGTGAACAGGTCACCGACGGCACCGGTCGGGGCAGACGCATCGTCTTTGGAGATCCGCGACAGATCCTTGCCCTTGAGAGCACCGAAGAGCTGCTTCCACACCTGCTCATGACGGAGCAGCTGGCTGTCAGGCGCCTCGCCGATGCCGTCGAAGGCGAGGAACTCCGTCACCTGGTCCGCCTGCAACCTCACATCGCCCGCCCGATAGCGAACGACCTCCGCGTTCCGGTCGTTGGTGATCTTCCCCCTCTGCGGCGAGTCGATCAGGTTGTCCACGTTCGACACCGTGAGCGGACCGGCGAGTCCAGCGCCTGCCTTCATCGTCTGGGCGGAGACCTGCTCGGCAGAGGTGAAGCCGAACGTCATCCCGGTCGCCAACTCCGAGCGAAGCTCCGCCAGGCCGCCATCAGCGAACACCGCTCGCAGACTCCGATAGAGACCGTCGGGGCCAGGACCCGCAGCGATCGTCGCAGGCAACACCGAGACGGTTCCACCCGACCCGGACTGGGGAGTCGTGATGATCAGAACCGACGCCAGGGAGCCGTCGTCGGCGGTCACCGCAACCATGTCGACCGGAGTCGGACGAACCTCCGCCACGTATCCCGGAGCTTTCGGATCCGTCACCTTCGAGGCGTTGCCACCGGTGATCAACAGACTGGCCCGGTATCCGGTGACGGCGAACCCGATCAGCAAGCCGGTGAAGCCGATCGTCGTGGCGAGTTGCCACCAGACGGTGTGCTCCCGTCTTCGCGATCCCGAACGGGATCGCCGCGCGGAACGGCCTCGAGGCTCCGGATGTTCCGACCGGCGACGACGCACGACCCGCGTGACCTCGCCATCGGCCGCGACCGACGACGCCGACGGCACGCCTGTCGGGACGTCACTGTCCGTCATCGTCATGGCCGACACGATAGAGGCGCCGCTCCTCTATCAGGGAGGCAACCGCCTCCGGAACCAGGAATCGGATCGAGAGCCCCTGTCGAACCCGCTGACGCAGATCCGTGGAGGACACGTCGAGGAGCGGGACCCGAACGTGATCGAACGTGAAACCACCGGGAACCGCGACCGATGTCCCTGGCCGGTCGACCACCGCGAGCCGGCACATGGTCGCCAGTTCCTCCCAACGCTCCCAGGTGTGCAGGCCGTTCGCCGCGTCGGATCCGACGACGAGCACGATGTCGTCGCCGGGACCGGACTCCCGCAGGGCCTCGAGCGTTTCGATCGTGTAGCTCACCCCACCACGGCGCACCTCGAGATCGCACACCTCCAGACTCGGCTCGTCGCCCACAGCAGCTGCGACCATGTCGAGACGGTCCATCGCAGGAGAGACCCGCCGATGGGCCGTCTTCTGCCACGGGACGTTCGCCACGACGAGCAGCACGACGTCGAGGTCGAGGCGCTCCACGACACGCATCGCCGTCACCAGGTGACCGATGTGCGGAGGATCGAACGTCCCGCCGAACACGCCGACGCGTCGGTGACCGACCGGGCGCTCCGACTCGTCGCTGCTGGATGCCCCTGGACGGTGGTCGTCCCGATCCCGCACTCCCGCAGCGAGGTCGGCCATCGGACGATCGTAGCGACGCGGTCCACCGTTTCCACACGTTCGCACCAACCGACCTCTCAACTCCGTGCCAGTCACGCCGATCAATGTGGGGTCGGTGATGCCGCAGCCGTACACCGGCCGGCGCCACCGCCGCCCCGAGAGCTGACACAAGAGGGATGGAATCAGATGAGCGATTCCGTAGGGATGTACCTGAACGAGATCGGAGCCGTTGCACTCCTCACGACCGAGGAGGAGCGCGACCTGTCCCGCACCATCGAGAAGGGCATCGAAGCCCGCCGTCGCAAGGCCGCCGGTGAACGCGGGCGTGACCTCGACAAGCAGATCGCTGCCGCAGCCGCGGCCAAGGACCGATTCATCCGGGCGAACCTGCGGCTCGTGGTGAGCGTCGCCCGCCGCTACCCGCTCCCACCCGGGATGGAGCTGCTCGACCTGGTCCAGGAGGGGAACCTCGGCCTGGAACACGCCGTCGACAAGTTCGACTGGCGCAAGGGGTTCAAGTTCTCGACCTACGCGACGTTCTGGATCCGTCAGGCGATCGGCCGTTCACTCGACCAGAAGGCCTCGCTCGTACGACTGCCCGGTGACCGATCGGCCGCCCTTCGTTGCGCTCTCAGAGCCGTGTCCGGCGACGCCGACGAGCTCGATGACGAGAACGCGCGACTCCACAGGCTGACGACGCCGACGTCGCTCGATCGCACGGTCGGCGACGACGATTCGAACGAGCTCATCGACCTGCTGGCGGACGACAAGCCGGGCCCGGAGGCAGAGCTCCTCGATGCCGAACACGACGAGTGGCTGCACGGTCTGCTCGATGTGCTCGATCCTCGTGCTCGGACCGCGGTCGAATCCCGATTCGGCCTGTCGGACGGTCGCCGACGCAGCTACCGGGAGGTCGGCGAGGACCTCGGTGTCACCGCCGAAGCCGCTCGACGGCTCGTCAAGCGCGCCGTGACGACTGTGCGCGACCGCGCCATGGCGGCCAGCCCCGCCTGACGCGGAGATCGGACACGCCGGCACTCCCGCGCACCCGCGTGTCGTCACGGACCGGCATCCGGGATTCCCGATTCAGCTTGTCCAGCAGGCCCGGTTAGCCTGTCGCCTCATGGCCGAGACGCCCTCTCCCGGAACCGATCGCGCCCCGTGGACCCCGGGGTCGTGGCATGACCGCCACGCTGAACAACAGCCGGACTGGCCCGATGTTGCGGCGCTCGACGCGACACTCAAGACGCTGGCGACCTATCCACCGCTCGTCTTCGCCGGCGAGGCTCGACAGCTCACCACCGAGCTCGGCCGGGTAGCTCACGGTCAGGCGTTCCTGTTGCAGGGCGGCGACTGCGCCGAGTCCTTCGAGGCCTTCTCGGCCGACTCGATCCGGGAGCGTCTCCGGGTGCTGCTGCAGATGGCGGTGGTCCTCACCTACTCAGCTGGTGTTCCCGCCGTGAAGGTCGGACGGATCGCCGGCCAGTTCGCGAAGCCACGCTCCGCGCCCCTCGAGACCGTCGACGGCGTCGACCTGCCGAGCTTCCGAGGCCACATGGTGAACGACATCAGCTTCACCGCAGCAGCCCGCGTCCCTGACCCACAGCGTCTCATCGAGGCCTACCACCAGTCCGCGTCGACGCTGAACCTGCTCCGGGCGTTCACCAAGGGAGGGTTCGCGGACCTCGACCGGGTCCACCAGTGGACCCAGGAGTTCGTCCGCTCGAGCCCGGAGGCGTTGCGCTACGAGCAGCTCGCGCAGGAGATCGACCGGGCGTTGCGGTTCATGAAGGCGTGCGGACTTGACCCGAGTTCGGTGCCGACCATGCACGAAGTGGACTTCTACACGAGCCACGAGGCACTCGTGCTCGGTTACGAAGAGGCGCTGACACGACGCGACTCACTCACCGGGGACTTCTACGACTGCTCCGCTCACATGATCTGGATCGGCGAACGTACCCGAGGGCTCGACGACGCCCACGTCGAGTTCTTCCGTGGCGTCGGCAACCCGGTCGGCGTCAAGGTCGG
>CAYSCB010000109.1:0-8890 GCA_964429335.1 uncultured Aquihabitans sp. | reverse complement strand
TTCTTCCGGCGGGTGTTCCTCAAGTACGTCGTCGGCTCGTTCTCGCCGATCGCCCTGTTCCTGTTCTCGGGCCTGCTGCTGTGGCTGTGGTCCGCCGTGTTCGGTGCATGGACGATCTACGAGACGATCGGCCCCGGTTCCGCCACCACCGGGACCGTGCTCCTCGCCGTGGTGCCGTTCCTGATGGGGTTCCAGCTCATCCTCACCGCCCTCACGTTGGACATCCAGGCGTCGCCGGGCTGAGCGACCCGGATGCCCGACGTCTGCAAGGAGATCATCTCGACATGAGCACTGTCCCGAGGGTGGCCGTCATCGGCGCCGGCAACATGGGCGCGAACCATGCAAGGGTCGTGGCGGCGAGTCCACGTGCGCAGCTCGCGATGGTGATCGACGTCGATCCGGAACGTGCCGACGCGGTCGCCCGTCCGCTGGGAGGTCTCGGATCGGACGACCTCGCTGCGGCGACGACATGCGACGCCGCCATCGTCGCTGCGGTCACAGAAGCCCACCTCGACGTGGCCCGTCCGTTGTTGGAGGCCGGCGTGCCGTGCCTCGTCGAGAAGCCGCTGGCCGACGACCTCACCGCCGTCGACGTGCTGATCGACGCTGCCACCGCGACCGGTGTCGCTCTCATGTGCGGGTTCGTCGAGCGGTTCAATCCTGCAGTCGTCGCAGCTCGGCAGCTGCTCGCCGACGCTCCCGTGCACGTGCTCGGCATCCGGCACTCCCCGTACAACCCACGGACCCGTTCCTCGGTCATCGACGATCTGCTCATCCACGACATCGATCTGACGCTCGGCCTGGTCGGACAGTCGATCCGGTCGGTGGCCGGGGCGCACTGGGTGTCCGCCGACGGCGTGGAGGAGGTCGCCGACTGCACGATCGTGTTCGATGGCGGCACCGTGGCGACGCTGTCGAGCAGCCGAGCGAGCCAACGGAAGGTGCGGTCGATCTCGGTCAGCACCGCCGATCTCCTCATCGAGATCGACCTGCTTCGTCACGACCTCACCACGTACCACCACCGCTCCGGCGAGGTGATCGATCGAGGCGGCCCGATCTACCGGGCCGAGACGGTCGTCGAGATCCCGTTCGTGCGACATGCCGGTGAGCCGTTGGCGCTGCAGTTCGACCACTTCATCGACCTCGTCGAGGGCTCTGCCGACGTCGCGGCGGAGCGTTCGACGTTGCGGTCGCCGCACGAGGTGGTCCTGAGGATCAAGGAAGGCGTCCGATGATCAGTGTCACCGAGGTCCACGTGCCCGAGGAGGCCGAGGCCCTCGTTCTCGAGTGCCTGCGGTCGGGAGCTCTCGCACAGGGACCCCGGGTCGCGCAGTTCGAGGCGGAGTTCGCCGCGATGTGCGGCGTCGAACACGCGGTGGCCGTCGGCAACGGGACCCTCGCGCTCGAGCTCGCGCTCGCGGTTGCGGACCTCGAACCGGGCGACGAGGTCGTCACCAGCCCGTTCACCTTCGTCGCCACCGTCAACGCGGCGCTGGCTGCCGGTGCGACCGTCCGCTTCGCCGACATCGACCTCGACACGTTCAACATGGACGCCGTCGCTGCCGAGGGTGCCCTGACCGATCGCACCCGCTGCCTGGTGCCGGTGCACCTGTACGGGCGACCGGCGCCGATGGACCTGCTCGCCCGTCTTGCTTCTGACCGTGGACTCGTCCTCGTCGAGGACAGCGCGCAGGCCCACGCGGCGGAGCTGGACGGCCGGCGCACGGGGTCGTGGGGGCTCGGCTGTTTCTCGTTCTACGCCACGAAGAACATGACCACCGGCGAGGGCGGGATGGTCACCACATCTGACAGCCATCTCGCCGATCGGATGCGGGTGCTGCGCAACCAGGGCATGCGGGCCCGCTACCAGTACGAGGTCGTCGGCCACAACTGGCGCATGACCGATGTCGCGGCCTCGATCGGCCTCGCCGAGCTGCACGAGCTCGATGCGCGCACCGAGGCGCGCCGGCGCAACGCCGCGGCGTTGTCGGAGCGTCTCGACGGGATCGTCGGCGTGGTCGTGCCCGGTGACGGAGGTGAGAACGCTCGTCACGTCTTCCACCAGTACACGATCCGGGTCACCGGCGAGGCGAAGCTGGACCGCGACGCCCTGGCCGCGGCGCTCGCGGAGCGGGGCATCGGATCGGGCGTGTACTACCCCCGGGCCGCGTACGACTACGACTGCTACCGGTCACATCCGGGTGTCGTCATCGAGTCGATGCCCAACGCCGAGATCGCGGCGGCGCAGGTGCTGTCGCTCCCTGTGCACCCGTTCCTCAGGGAGTCCGACATCGAACGCATCTGCACCGAGATCCGCGGGTTGCTCGGATGAACCGAGCGACATCGTCGGGGTCGGAGTCCTCGCCCGGACCCGAGCCGATGTCGGTTCCGGGCCTGAGCTGGCTGCACACCTCGGCGTTCGCCGTGGTCGTGTTCGTCGGGCTCGCTGTCTGGAGCCTCGCGAGTCCACTGATGAGCGTGCCCGACGAGCCCGCCCACGCGGTGAAGGCCGCGTCCGTCTGGCAGGGTCAGCTGCGTGGGCGCAGCGGCGACATCGACGGCATCCCCGTCGACAGGGTCCGCGTCCCCGAGACGTTCGCCAAGTTGTCGGAGATCCCGCCGTGCTACGTGTTCTACCCACCCAACTCCGCGGCCTGCGCGCCGGGGGTGACGGCATCGGGTCGGATCGTGGAATCGACAACGACCGCCGGTCCGTACCCGCCGCTGTACTACGCGCTGGTCGGCTGGCCGTCAGCGGTGACCGCGAGCGGGACGGGCGTCCGGCTCATGAGGCTCACGAGCGCGCTGGTGTGCGCGCTGCTGGTCGCGCTCGCAGCACGGTCGCTGTCCCGCGTCGTCGCAGCACCGCTGGCGGTGACCGCCGTGGTCCTGACGGTCACACCGACGACCTACTTCATCTCAGCTGGGATCAACCCGGCCGGTCAGGAGATCGCTGCAGCGATCCTGTTCTGGTGCGCCGGTGCGGCGCTGACGACGTCGTGGACGCGTGAACGTGCTCTCGACCGCTGGCAGGTCGCCGAGGTGCTCATCGGCTTCGCGTTCCTCGCGCTCACCCGCACCCTCGGGTTGTTGTTCGCCGGGCTCGCTGTCGTGTTCGTCGCGGCGTACGCCGGTCGCAGCCGGCTGCGCGACCTCCTGTCGGATCGTCGAGCGTGGTGGCTCGCGGCTCCTGCTGTTGTCATCACCGCCGTCGCCGGGTCGTGGGTGCTGGTCAACGGCCACCTCGACGCGGTCCCCGGCGCGCCGCTCGGACCGGACGATCGGCCACTCGTCTACCTGGGCGGTGTCACCGACGACTTCCTCCGCCAGATGGTCGCGATCTTCGGGTGGAAGGACACCGGACCGGTCACGCAGTCGGTCATGCCGTGGCTCGCCGCGACCGCTGCGTTCATCAGCATCGGCTTCCTGCTCACCGGGACCTGGCGTCGGCTGGTCCTCGCGGCATGCGTCGCCGCCGTGGTCGCCCTCCCGGTCCTCATGCAGCTCGACACCCTCGAACGCGACGGCTTCGCGTGGCAGGGCCGCTACCTCCTGCCGTTCGCTGTCGGCGTCCCGGTGCTGAGCGCGCTGGCGTCGTCGTCGGCACCGGCGGCGCTGCGCAGCGGGCTCCGCAGCGTGTGCACCTCGATCACGTTGCTCT
Source organism: uncultured Aquihabitans sp. (assembly GCA_964429335.1). Lineage (GTDB taxonomy): Bacteria > Actinomycetota > Acidimicrobiia > Acidimicrobiales > Microtrichaceae > Dermatobacter. The sequence goes on along the minus strand of CAYSCB010000109.1, from coordinate 5,229 downwards.
GCGCGGTCGGCCTGACCGCCGGGCTGTGGGTCTGGTTGCACCGCGTGTCGGTCGGCATCGACGGGAAGGCGTTGAACCCGCTGCACTGGGGACAGTGGAACCCGCCGATCCCTGCGTGGGCGCTCATCGCCACGATGGCGGTGATCGCCCTGGTTCCCGTGCTCTACGTCTCCCTGTCTCCGGAGCTGCGTGTGGGCTCCGTGGATCCGGCGGATGGGGTTCCGATCGGGACCGATGAGTGACCGGTTCAGCTCCCGTCGTCGCCGGCGGCGACCGTCCGGGTGGCCGAGATCCGGTTCCGCACCGACCCCATGCCCGGGCGGGTGCGTCGGACCGGAGCCTCCAGGGCTTCGAGCAGACGGATCCAGCGGGAGTGCTCCAGGTGGGCGAGCATCGTATCGACCCGGGCGAGACGGTCCTCGGCCCCGAGCGCCCGATGGGAGAACGCCTCGTTGAGCTCGGACAGCTCCTGCACCCGTTCACCGGCTGAGCGCCAGCCCTCCGCGAGCTTGTGGATGTGGACGCTGTCGGCGAGGACCTTCTCCTTCAGCCGGTGGATCCGGCGTGACGAACGGGCGACCTGGTAACGGACCTCGCGCAGCAGGGGTGCGAGCGCCTGGATGTCCGGCCCGGGTACGACCGCCGCAGCGCGCAGCGCGCCGGCCATGATCGTGGTCGCCTGGTCCCAACCGGGCCAGGCCCTGGCGGTCGCGGCCGCGTTGGTGCGCAGGAAGTGCAGCAGCCTCCTGTCGACCGACAGCAGGTCGAGCTGGCGGGCAGTGCCGCCGGGGTCGTCCCAACCGGTGAGCAGACCGTTCCAGCCGTGCTGGAGGTACTCGTCGTGGCCGGTCACCGGTGTGAGCACGCACGTCGCCCCCCGGTGGAACGCCTCGAGCGGTGGACCGGACATGCCTTCGACCCGGGAGAGCTTGAGCACGACGTCGGTGTGGGCCATGACCTCGGAGAGCTCGCGCTGGCTCAGCGGACCGATCACCTCGGTGCCCGCCGGTGCACCCGTCGACCGCGCCGCGACGACGGTCACCTGGGCCGGCTCGGTCATCCGCGCGACCGCCTCGAGGGCCTCGGGCACCCCCTTGACGTGGTCGTCGAGGTTGCCCTCGACGAGGATCCGCAGCGGTCCCGTCGGGCGGGGTTCGACCATCTCCTGATCCGGGAAGATGTCCTTGTTGATCCCGTTGCGGACGTACCAGCACGGGACGTCGGGCGACGTCGCCGCGAAGACATCCGCGATCCAGCGGGCTTCGGTGATGACCGGCAGACCGAGCCGGTAGGTGAGCCCTGCGAGGGCTGCCTGCGGGTCGTCCTCGGTGAAGAAGCGGTCCTCGAGGCTCTGCACGAAGTACGCACACCGCTTGACGTAGAGATCGGGCAGGCGGGCCACGGTGTCCCACCACGTGGCGACGGCGAGGTCGAACGATTCACCGGTGACGTCGTCGAGGTCCACCACCCGGACGTGTGCGAGCCCGTCGTACGGCCACGGCTCCTCACCCTGGTGGTGGGTGATGACCATCGTGACGTCGAAGCCGTGGTCACGGGCGAGGCGGCTCCCGTGCTCGACGACGACGTTGAGCCCTCCGGAGAGCCGGAGCGACGGGACGAGGAAGGCGAGCTTCACGACCCGGTCCGAACGGCGCCGATCTGCGCCTCGAGCTCGACGATCCGTGCCTCGAGCTCGGGGACCCTGGCCGCGACCGACCGGTAATAGGCGTTGTCGACCTCGCGCTGACGTTCCCAGACCCGATGGGCGGCGACGTCGGTGCTCAGCACCACGGCGTTCGCCCGCAGCCGATCGGCTGCCGGGCCGAAGCCCATCATGTACTGCAGCGGCACCACGTCGGTGACGTCGTCGACGATCCCGCTGATGTGCACCTGCGACCCATCGGTCACGACCGAGCCCGACAGCGCCGCCTGCACGGCGACCACGTGATCGTCGGGGAGCAGACCGCGGAGCTCCTCGACGGTCGAGCTCCCCCACATCGTCACGTGGAACGGGTTCTTCACCGAGGTGAACACGTCGTTGGGGACGCTGATCGCGACGGTCGCGCCGTCCTGGGAGCGGGCTGCGAGCCACTCGATGAGCGGTCCGAAGTCGCTGAGGTGCTCGATCACCTCGTAGCACGTGATCGCCAACGGTCCCGGGAGCGCGTCGAGCTGCTCCGACAACGCTGCGAGCTCCGCCGGTGAGGTCAGATCCACCTGGCCGGTCCGCACCGGAGCCGGAGCGAACGCCCGCCGGGCTTCTTCGAGCGCCTCGGCTTCGACGTCGACCAGCACCACGTGCTCAGGGAGGACGTCGCCGACCGCTCGTGAGGAGGCGGCCGCCGTTCCACACCCCAGATCGCACCACGATCCTGAAGCTGCGATCACGTCGCGGGCCCATCCGTAGCGGACCTGGTGCTCGCCGAGCAGCAGCACGTCGGACGAACCCGAGATCCGTTCTTCCCACTGGGTCATGCACGCTCCGTCGCTGAGGTGCGAGCACTATAGTTCCGGCTCTTGTCGACGCCGCCGACGCCCACGACCGTGATGACGCCGACCGACGGCGACCTGGCGTGGTGGGCACCTCTGTCGGTGCTGCGCCCCGAGATCGACGCGCGACTCCCGCCGGTCGGTCGCCCGTTCCGCGTCGCGTTCGTCGGCCAGCGCACCTACTTCCACGTCTGCTCCCAGACCGAACGTTCACCCGTCATCGACCCGACGTTCGTCGAGTACCGCAGCGGGTCAGACGCCAGCGCGTTGGTCGCACGGCTCCGGTCCCTCTCCCCGCACGTCGTCGTGGTGTTCCGACCGGAGATCATCCCCGCCGGCGCACTGCGCGGGCTCGACGCGCTGACCCTTGGGTTCCTGACCGAGCCGCTGCCGCGGAACGGGGGTGAACCGCACCCGGATCTCGAGCGACGTCTGCAGGACCTGGCCCTCGCCGATCCCGAGCAGTTCGACCGGATCGTCGCCTACGACCCCCACATCACCGATGCCGCGTCCAGGTACCTCCCCATCTGGCGCGCACAGCCTCTGCCCGTCGCCGACGAGGTGTTCTCTGACCGCGTCGACTCCCACGTCGATGCCCGGTCGCTGTTCGTCGGCCGATCGACACCTCACCGTGAGCAGTGGCTGCTGCCGGCGAAGCACATGTACGACCTGATGCACGTGGAGCACGGGGTGTTCGGATCGGACCTCGCCGCGATGGCCAGCGGGTTCCTGGTCGCGATCAACCTGCACAACGAGCCGTATCCGACCTTCGAGAACCGCGTGCCGTTGCACCTCGCGGTCGGCAACCTGGTGATCAGCGAGCCCCTGTCGCCGACCAACGGCCTCGATCCCGGTCTCGACTACCTCGAGGCACGTGACCCCGACGACCTCGTGAGCTACCTCGGCCTGATCGAGGGCGACCCGCAGCGGTTCGAACCGGTGCGTGTCAGGGGGCACCTCAAGGCCGAGGCCTTCCGGGCGAGCCGTGTGTACGCCCGGCTGCTGTTGGACCTGTTGCTCGACGTCGCTGCGTTCGGTCGACGTCAGACGGAGCGTTCCTGATCCAACGGGGCTCCTGTGCACCGATGCCGTCGGGTGACGAACTTCCTGCGCTCGTGGGTCAGCGCAACGCCCTGCGGACCAGCCGCCACCAGATCACGAGCGGCCACTGCGCGATGACGGCCCATCGCGGGAGCGGATGGTTGCCAGGTCGGATCACCTCGGCCAGCAACGGGGCGATCGCTCCGTCTCCGCGTCGACGGCCGGCAGCGACGAGCCGACGACGCCGGATGATCAGTCGACGATGGTCCACCAGCCACGCCAGCGCTCCCACGCGCTGGGGGAACCAGCCCTGCACCGACGCAACCGCGAACATCGCGAGCTCCTGGACCAGGAGCACCGGAGCGAGAAGGACCAGGGTGCGAGCCTCGTACACCGTGAGGACGAGCCACAGACGGTTGCGGTCCAACAGGAAGAACTTCATCGGGTTCCGTGAGAACTCGTAGCGGTGGACGATGACGGCACGCGGCTCGTAGACGACCCGACGACCGGACAGCCAGCATCGGACGCTCAGCTCAGCGTCCTCCTGGTAGGCGAACAGCTCGGGGACGAACCCACCGAGCTCCTCCCACACCTCACGTCGGACCGCCATCCCTCCACCGCTGGCAGCGATCACGTCCCGTCGCTCGCTCCGCTCGATCGCCGGTCGTTCGAACGAGCCCGACCACGACAGGCCGAGGAAGTGCAACTCGTTGCCGGCTGAGTTGAGCAGGTCGGGCCGATCCGCGAGGCGCAGGCTGCTCGTGGCGATCCCGACGCCCGACTCGGACACCGCCTGGACCAGGACGGCGAGTGCGTCGGGTTCGACCACGGCATCGGGGTTGACCAGGGCGACGACGGCCGAACCCGACGACGCGGATGCGCCAACCCCGGCGTTGCAGCCTCCGGCGAAGCCGAGGTTCCGGCCCGGATCGACGACGGTGACACCCGGACGGCCGCGGAGGCGTTCGACGGCGCCGTCGGTGCATCCGTTGTCGACGAGCAGGACGTCGACGACGACTCCTTCCGACGCGAGGATCGCCTCGACGCAGCGCTCGAGCCATGGCTCCGCTCCCCACGAGACGACGATGACCGAGACGTCCGGAGCCGTTGCCGACGACGGCAGCTCCGCGTCGGCAGGGTCACCGTCCAGTAGCATCGACGCATCCTATGAGTGGATTCGCCCGATGAATCCGATCGGGGACTCCGATGTGGCAGCGGGAACGCTCGTGCTGGTCCCGGCGCTGAACGAGGGCCGGACGGTCGGCGAGGTCGTCCGCAGCGCCCGCAGCGCACTCGGCTGCGATGTCCTGGTCATCGATGACGGCTCCGACGACGACACCTCTGACGAGGCTCTCGCGGCCGGCGCGATGGTGGTCAGCCACCCGTTCAACCTCGGCGTCGGCGGCGCGATCCGCACCGGCATGCGCGTCGCAGCGGACCAGGGTCGGTGCTTCGTCGTGCAACTCGACGCAGACGGACAGCACGAACCGCTGGAGGCGAAGCGGCTCCTCGATCGCGTCATCGACGGCGCGGACCTGGTGATCGGCTCACGCTTCGATGCGGACGGCTACGAGGTCGGTTGGGGCCGACGGCTGATGATGCGCCTGTTGAGCATCACGGTCTCGCACCGGATCGGTGTCAGAGTCGACGACACGACGAGCGGGTTCCGGGCGTTCGGACCCGACGCCGTGCACCAGT